>CALEMD010000156.1 GCA_937902945.1 uncultured Erysipelotrichaceae bacterium
GATGTGCCAAGCACCACCAGCACATCGGCTTGCGATATCGCATGAATCGCACCGGATACCACAGAGTCATCCAAACCTTCTTCATACAGAACAACATCGGGTTTGACAATGCCCCCGCACTTGCTGCAGCGGGGAATGCCGGTGCTGTTTTTTATATACTCTGCATCATAGAAGGCATGGCAGTCCATGCAGTAATTGCGCAGAACAGAGCCGTGCAGTTCCCACACATGTCTGCTTCCTGCGGCTGTATGCAGTCCATCAATATTCTGAGTGACAACTCCAAGTGATCTGCCGGCGGCTTCGCACTTGGCAATGAATGTATGCGTGCTGTTAGGCAAAGCATCAAGCACCAGCATGCGTTCCCGATAGAAGCGATAGAATTCTTCCGGGTTATTCATGAAGAAAGAGTGGCTGATGATGGTTTCCGGAGGATACTTATAGGATTGGTTATACAGTCCGTCCTGGGATCTGAAATCCGGAATGCCGCTGTCAGTAGATACACCGGCTCCGGTAAAGAATACAATCTTCTTTCCTTCATCAATGATTTTCTGGAATTCCTCTATATCTGTCATAAGGATCACCATCCATTTCTTTTCTCATTATAGTTCTTTCCTGTAGCAGGTGTGTATGCTATCCGCTACAGAAAGCAGTGTATCAATGAGGCTCTGCGGTTTTGCTACCTGTATCTTTCCTGGAAACATCAGAATCCAGGAAACAAGAGTTGGCGTTACAGCTGTGCGGATAGAAGCAGTAAATGAAGTATCGCTGATATGGCTGATCAGTATATCTTCAGAGAATCTGTCAAATACGATGCTGGATAATGATAGATCAAATACGGCTGTTACAGTCTGAGGAGTACCGGAATACATATCAAAGGAAGAGCGCATATAGGACTCAAGATCAAATGCAACAGGATCTTCTGTGTTTTCCAATACAGAAAGCTGATCCATCTTGTCAATTCTGAAACTGGCAAATGCCTGATGTTCTTTTGCGTACAGAATGCAGTAGTAGCGTGCGTTATGCAGAACTAATGCATAAGGCATCATCTCATATGGCTTTGAACGTCGTCTGTACTGTTTATGACCGCTGAGATTGAGACCGTAGTAGCGAAAGCGAACGGGATGGAATTTCTGAATGGCAGGTATAAGAAGATCAATATAGGCAAGGACCTGGTCATTGCCGGTCTTTATGCTGCGGGTATGAATTGCGGATAGACAGGACTGCTGGTGAACACTGAGAAGGGTACTGATGTTCTTGAGCAGATGATCGGTATTGGTTTTTGAAACAGCCGCAGAATCATTGAGACAGCTCGCAAGGATTGCGGCTTCACTGCTAGAGAAAAGATGCTCTGCATAATATCCCTGTACTTTGCCGCGGACATAGACAATGGAATGGCCGGTATCCTGCAGAGCTCTGATGCTCCGGTAGACCGTTCTGCGGTCTGCTTCAAAGCCTCTGTCAGTCAGCATAGACTGCAGTACAGGCATAGAAAGAATATGCTGTTCATCTGATTCTTTCATCAGTATGTCGTTCAGTTCCAAACTTAGTTTTGCACTCATTTCAGGTTTCATGGAAAACCTCTCTCTTTTTTATTCATTGTACCATATTGTGTACATCTGATTTTTATTTATTCGATATGATGCTGTCATAAGAAAGAAGGGGATTGAGATGAGACAGACACAGAAGATGATGATGAATACAGGAGTGCTGCTTTTAGCCTATGCGTATGCTATACAGGGAAATGGCATAGCTGCCGCAATGCTTGCCGGATTGGCGGTAATCTGTGCAGTATTCAGCCATTCCCTGCGCTGCATGAGTAAGCATATCCTGTGGATTCTGATATTAGTGCTGATGCAGCTGGTGCTTCTATTTAAAAGCGGTCTATTGGCAGCGATGCCGGTGCTTGGATTTCTGACTCTTTGCAATACATTATGTGCAGCTGCTTGGATGCACAGCTCCTATGCAGCTGTGAAAGACTGCGGGCGGATGATTGCCGGACTGATGCTGATTGATCTCTGTCTGCTGTTTATCCTGCCAAGCGAAATCATCCGCTATACGCTAGGCAGTTCGACGGCACTGTCACAGGCAGTTCTGTTTGTTCTGCTGATGTTTGTACCGCAGTGCATAAGCTTCCTGTATCGCTGGCTGCGCCGTTTTCCTGCCATTCGGTTTTTTAGCAAAACAAATGCCTAAATGTGATATTCTAACAGGGTGAAACAAAGAGTTTCTGGGTGGAAATATGACTGAATGGTTATTGAAGCATTGTGTTAAGAATTATCAGAATACGGACAGTGAGACTGTCCGCACTGCCTATGGCACTTTAAGCAGTGTGACAGGCATGCTGTGCAATGTTTTCCTGTTTGCAGTGAAGTTTGCGATCGGCATGCTGACACAGTCCATATCTATTACATCAGATGCCTTTAACAACCTATCTGACTGCATGAGCTGTCTAGTTACACTGTTTGGCTATAAACTGGCCGCAAAGCCTGCTGATAAGGAACATCCGTTTGGACATGGAAGAATGGAATATGTCGTCAGTTTCATCGTGGCAATCATCATCTTCATTGTCGGCTATGAACTGTTTTCCAGCAGCATAGATAAAATCATTCATCCGCAGAGTGTCATTTTCAGCTGGCCTTTGTTTATCATTCTTGCCGCATCCATTCTGGTGAAGCTCTGGATGAGTCTGTTCAATAAGACGCTTGGCAGAAAAATCAATAATATCGGCATGATTGCCACTGCCCAGGATTCAAGAAACGATGTGATCGCAACAGCGGTTACGCTATTGGCTCTGTTTCTTTCCAAATTCGTACCATCGATTCCAGTAGATGGCATAGCCGGTCTGATTGTTTCCGGCTTCATCTTCTATTCAGGCTATGGAATTTCGAAGGATATCATCGGCAAGCTCTTAGGCAATCCGGCGGATCAGAAACAGACTACGGCAATTAAGAACATGATTCTATCCTATCCGGAAGTTCTCGGTGTTCATGACATGATCATTCATGATTACGGTCCTGGCAAGGAACTTGGTTCTGCCCATGTTGAAGTTGACAGCCAGATGAACTTTCTGAAGGCCCATGATGTTGTGGATCAGGCTGAGAGAAAGATCTATGAGAAGATGCATGTCATGATGACACTTCACCTTGACCCAGTAGATACAACCAATCCGGTATGCAATGCCTATCGTGATGAAACAAGCCGTATTCTTCATGAGATGGATCCGAATCTTTCCATGCATGATTTCAGAATTGTCTCGGGACCGACCCATACGAATCTTGTCTTTGATGTCATGATTCCGTATGAATGCAAATACACCAAAGAAGAGATACAGAAGCGTCTGGATGAGGAACTGACTAAGCAGGCGACACAGATCTATACTGTGATTACATTTGATCATGAGTATACGCAGGAACAGGAAACAAAGGAATGAAGACAGTCTGTGTGTATCATACAAATGATGTGCATAGCTGCTTTGATGCTTTCTGCGGTATTGTGACTGGACTGAAGAAGTATGCCGGCAAGGATGATCTGATTCTGGATGCCGGTGATTTCTGTGATCTGAAGAGCATCATGATAACCGGTTCAGAAGGGGTCGGCGGCATTCATCTATTGCAGAAGGCTGGATATGATGCCTTGGCAGTAGGCAATAATGAATTCTTTGCCGGCATAGAAGCACTTCAGCAAATGTCTTTGCAGGGACTGCCTATGCTTTCCTGCAATCTTTTCAATATGGATGGAACGCGAGTGGATGGCATTCTGCCGGCAGTGATTGTGAATAAAGGCACACTGCGCTATCTAGTCATCGGGGTCAGTCCATATTTCACAGAACAGGTGTTTCTGAACATGGAACATCTCATGGATAAGCCAGCCTATGAATGCATACCGGAGATACAGCAGGCGGCTGAGGGCAGATATGATATATGCATTGTCCTTTCCCACAGCGGTACGCTTAGAGATAAAGAAATGGCTGAGAAAGCAAAAGGCATTGATCTGATCATCGGCGGACATACGCATGAGCTGTACAGCGAACCGCTGAAGATAGGCAGCACATGGATATTCCAGGCTGGATGCTTTGGAACCCATTTAGGAGCTGTCAAGATCGAACTCGATGATCAGAATCATATACTGAACATGACTGGCACATGCATGCAGAATACATGGGCAGAAGATAAGCAGACAGAAGAACTGCTTCATAAGGAAACGATGCTTGCAGAAACAAAACTCAGCCAGGTTCTTTATACAATTGAAAGAACTCTGCCATTTGATCTGTATCATGAATGCACTGCAGTCAATGCAGTATGCGATGCTTTGAAGAATGCATATGACTGTGATTTTGCATGTATCCATAACAGTATTCTCAATGACTCTGTTTCTTCAGATGTTTCAAGGATGTCTTTGCTGAATATATGTCCTTCACCATTGAACCCAGCCTTGATGCAGTACAGCGGCCGACAGATTGCTGAAGCTGTGCAGAAGTCATTTGATGACAGCTTTGTTCATCAGCCTGGCAGAGGTCCAGGATTCCGCGGTGAAGAAGTAGGAACGCTATCCTTCAGTCATAACGTTCGCCTTCATAGGAATCCATTGAAGATTGAGGTCAATGGCATAGAGATAGAACCGGATCGTTTCTATTCATGCATGTGCGATGACTATCTGACTAGAGGAATCTGCTATAGTATGCTGAAGGATACAGAGAATAAGGCGCATTACTATGAAGGGTATATAAGAGATCTTTTAGAAAGAGAACTGTGCCATCCGGAAGTGATCAGGAATGCACAGATACAGAGGGTATTGGAATGAACAGAGTAAAAAGCAATCTTATGCTGCTGCTGGCAGCGCTGATATGGGGCTGTGCATTTGTAGCACAGAGTGTAGGCATGGATTATGTCGGTCCGATTACGTTCAACTGCCTGCGCAGTCTGATCGGATCAGCGGCACTGCTGCCGCTTTTATTCTGGATGGATCGCCATCATCCTCATGAAGAAAGAACAGCAGAAGAAAAGAAAAAGGTATATCGCGGAGGAGTGGTGTGCGGCATCATTCTCTGCATTGCCTCTTTGTTTCAGCAGTATGGCATTCAGTATACATCGGTAGGCAAAGCGGGATTCATCACGGCTCTTTATGTAGTGCTTGTGCCGATTCTTGGACTGTTTATCGGCAAGAAGGCAAAGCCGGCAGTATGGGGATGCGCATTGCTGGCGGCTGTGGGTATGTACTTTCTCAGTGTGAACGGAGCATTTGCATTATCAACAGGAGACTTCCTGGTTTTTATCTGTGCAATTCTGTTTGCCTGTCATATCTTGGCTGTGGATCACTATTCTTTCCTTCGTGATGGAATCCGTCTTTCCTGTATTCAGTTCTTTACAGCCGGCATATTATGCCTGATCCCTATGCTGGTTATAGAAAAGCCAACCATGCAGGTTATTCTTGCGGCGGCTGGCCCGATTCTTTATGCAGGTGTTCTTTCCAGCGGTGCTGGCTATACATTGCAGATACTGGGTCAGCAGGACGCTGATCCTGCGGTTGCTTCATTGATACTGAGTCTGGAATCCGTTTTTGCGGCTTTGGCCGGCTGGCTGATTCTGCATGAGACGCTGAGCAGCAGAGAACTGTTTGGATGCTGTCTGGTATTTGCGGCGATCATCATTGCCCAGCTGCCTTCCTATAAAAAACCGGTGGAGCGCTAGCGCTCCATCGGCATATACTATTCTTCTGTTTTCTTTGGCTCTGCTTCGGCAGGCTTTTCTTTTTCTTCTTCTGCTGGTTCTGCTTCCTTAACCGGTTCTGCTTCCTTAGCCCAGTCAGTAGATGCAGCTACCATCATGCCCGCAATCTTGGATGCATATTCGACAGGATTGTCGATTGGCAGTCCCTCAATCAGGCGAGCCTGATCATACAGAACACTCGCATAGTCACCGATGACAGCCGGCTTATTCTTATACACTGTCTGCAGGGTCTTGAACAGCGGATGATTCGGATTGATCTCAAGAATCTTTGTGGCTTTGAGACCATTGTTCATCGGATTCTGTGAGAGAACCTTCTCCATTTCAATGGAGAGACCTTCATCTGATACAAGACATACAGGATCATCTTTCAGACGGGAAGAGATGCGTACTTCCTTGACACTGTCTTTCAGTGCTTCCTGCATGGCTGTAAGCATGTCCTTATTGTCTTCAGCAGTCTTCTCGCGGTTCTTCTTCTCTTCTTCACTGTCGAGATCAAGATCACCCTTGTTGATGGACTTGAATGGCTTATCTGCATAGTTCTGCATGACATTGGATACAAATTCATCTACATCATCTGTGAAGTAGAGAACTTCATAGCCCTTGTCCTTAATCTTATCCATTGCCGGCAGTTTCTGTATTTCTGCAATATTCTTGCCGCAGGCATAATAGATATCTTTCTGATCGGCAGGCATGCGGTCAGTATACTCTTTGAGAGTTGCATATTTGCCTTCTTTGCTTGTACGGTACAGGATCAGATCCTGCAGTCTGTCTTTGTGCTGACCGAAGTCTTTATAGATACCGAATTTCAGATTGAGGCCGAAGTGTTCAAAGAATGACTCATAATCACTTCTCTCATTCTTCAGCATGTCTTCAAGATACTGCTGAATCTTTTTCTCAATGGAAAGGGAAAGAGCCTTGACCTGACGATCCTGCTGCAGTATTTCACGGGAGATGTTCAGATTCAGATCATCACTGTCAATCAGACCTGTGACAAAGCGATAGTAATCAGGGATGAGTTCCTTAGCTTTATCCATGATGAATACGCCCTTGCTGTAAAGCTGCAGTCCTGATTCATAGTCGGTGTTGTAGAAGTTGTATGGAGTCTTAGAAGGGATGAACAGCAGGGCAGTGTAGGACAGATTGCCTTCTACACTGAAATGAATGACTTTCTGCGGATCTTCCCAGTCGTTGAACTTGGACTTATAGAATTCATTGTATTCTTCCGGCTTGATGGATTTCTTATTGCGCTTCCAGAGCGGAACCATAGAATTCAAAGTCTGAATTTCTGTGACTTTCTTTGTTTTCTCTTTGTCATCCGGATCCGGTTTATCGACCACACATGCCATTGTGATCGGATAGCGGACATAGTCAGAGTATTTCTTTACCAGTTCCTTGATGGTGAATTCATCAAGATACTTGGAGTATTTTTCGTCTTCTGTATCGTCTTTCAGTTCGAGAGTGATGCGGGTGCCGATGTCAGTGCGCTCCAATGGTGAAATGGTATATCCGTCTTCACCGCTGCTTGCCCAGACATAGCCCGAGTCACTGCCGACAGCACGGGATTCAACAGTAATTCTCTTTGCGACCATAAATGCACTGTAGAAACCTACACCGAACTGCCCGATGATATCTACATTGCGGCTGGCCTTATCAAGCTGTTCCTTGAATTCGGCAGAACCGCTTTTTGCGATGGTGCCAAGATTCTTCTCCAGTTCTTCCTGCGTCATGCCAATACCGGTATCTTCAATAACCAAAGTCCCGTTTTCAGGATGTCTTTCAATGGAGATTGTCAGATCCTTCTTGTCCACTTTGTGGTCTTTGCCGCTGATGGACAGATAGTAGCGCTTGTCCAATGCATCTGAAGCATTCGAAATCAGTTCTCTTAGGAAGATTTCCTTTTTCGTATAGATTGAATTGATCATGAGTTCCAGCAGACGTTTGGATTCTGCCTTAAATTGCTTTTTTGCCATATGCATGCCTCCTTAGCACTCTTAATTGATGATTGCTAAATTAATATAGCACTCCTGATGGAGGATTGCAAATAGGACTTGCTATACATATGCGCGGCAGTGTATGGAAAAGTATTCTGCCAGGCTTTAATACCTCACAGAACTTCAGTAATACTGAAGAGAAATGCATAGCTATAGTATTTCTGAGGTACGATGGGAATCGATTGTTTCTGAGATATGATAATAAAAGACAAAGAGAGCAGAGTATGAGAAAAGCAAAAAGACTTCAGGCTGTTGCCAAGCATCTTCATGATCTGCGGCAGAGCAGAAATATGACGCAGTCCGAGATGGGCAGAGCGCTGAATATAGCATCTACTACTGTTTCCGGTTATGAGAATGGGCATATTCTGCCGAATATTGATGTGCTGATTGATTATGCAGACTACTTCGGAGTCGATTATAACTACCTGTTCAACATGGATAAAGACAGTCCTAATGAAATCCCATATATCAGCCATACAGAAAGTGTACTGCTGTACAATTATAAGAACTGTCCTGTGGATGTTCAGGAGATCATTCGCAGAAGTGCTTCTATAGGCAGCCAGTGCGCATCCGCAAGAATCCATGCAGAGACTGCTGAACAGCCTATGATGATCAGTGAAAAAAAGGGGAAGTACAGGAAATAATCCGTACTTCTTTTTGTATGCGTTCTCTGAAATGCTACAATACATACATGAGAGAAATCAACGTACGTGAAATAGAAGATAAGGTATGTGAAGCAGCTGGAACAATGGCTTTTTCTTATACGAAGGATATTCAGAATTCCATTGATGCGGCAATTGAGAAGGAAACACAGAATAACTGCAGAATGGCATTGGAAATGCTGAAGGATAATGCGGCTGTTGCAAAAGAACAGAGAATCCCGCTTTGCCAGGATACAGGCATGGTGACGGTTTATACAGAGATCGGGCAGGAAGTGCATTTTTCAGGCAATCTGCATGAAGCCATTATCAATGGTGTTGCTGAGGGCACAAAGAAATACCTGCTCAGAGCATCTGTTGTGGCTGATCCGCTGTTCAATCGGAAGAACACCGGTGATAATACGCCATGCATCATCTATGATTCCATTGTGCCAGGCAACAGCGTGCGTTTGAAGCTATGCACAAAGGGATTCGGTTCTGAGAACATGTCAGCACTGAAAATGCTGAAGCCTTCTGACGGAATTGAAGGGGTGCGTGATTTTGTTCTGCAGACAATTGGCAATGCCGGACCGAATGCCTGTCCGCCAATGATTGCCGGAGTCGGAATCGGCGGTACATTTGATTATGCGGCATACCTGGCGAAAAGAGCATTGCTGTATCCGATTGACAGCATCAATCCGGATCCAAAATATGCGGCACTTGAAGAAGAGTGGAAGAAAGCCGCAGATGATATGCATATCGGGACAATGGGTTTAGGCGGCAATACAACGGTACTGAGAATCCGCATAGAACCATTTCCTACGCATATTGCCGGACTGCCATGTGCAGTGAATCTATGCTGCCATGCATCTAGACACACGGAGGTAATACTGTGACAGGACACATTCAGCTGCCGATGGATGCAGAAACACTTCTTTCGCTGCATGCTGGGGACATGGTGCTTTTAAGCGGTACGGTATACAGTGCCCGTGACGCAGCCCACGCAAGAATACATGAAATGATACAGAAGAAAGAACCGCTGCCTTTTGACATGATGAATGCGGGCATCTACTATGTCGGACCGACACCGGCACCGGATGGTCATGCGGTTGGAGCTGCCGGACCGACAACCTCATCAAGAATGGATGCCTATACACCGGAGCTGCTGCGATTAGGACTGAAAGTCATGATCGGCAAGGGAAAGCGCAGTGAAGAAGTGCGGCAGGCAATCATGCAGTACAAGGCAGTATACTTTGCGGCTCCAGGCGGGGCTGGAGCATTGCTTTCCAGCTGCATTGTCAAAGCGGAACCGATTGCCTTTGAAGAACTGCTTTCAGAAGCAGTGCTGAAGCTGACATTGAAAGATTTCCCATGCTTTGTCTGCATTGATGCAGAAGGAGAAGATATTTATGATACTGGTAAGTGCGTGTCTGGCAGGAGATAACTGCAAGTATTCCGGAGGCAATAACCTTGTGCCGGAAATCAAAGAACTTGTTATGCAGAACAAAGCAGTCACTGCATGTCCCGAACAGCTTGGCACTCTTCCTACTCCGCGTCCCTGTTCAGAAATGCATAATGGCAGGGTCATAAATACGGAAGGACAGGATGTCACAGAACAGTTTATGAAAGGTGCTGAAAAAGCACTGGAAATATATCATGCGCATCATTGTGACAGAGCGATTCTGAAATCGAACAGTCCCAGCTGCGGGATTCACTGCATATATGACGGAACGTTTACCCATACGCTGATTGAAGGGAAAGGCTGCTTTGCCAAGCTTCTTGAAGAAAAGGGCATTCCCTGCATAGATGAGAAAGAATATTTGGAGGATCTGAAATGAATATTTATGAAGAATCACTGAAACTGCATGAAAAGAATCATGGCAAACTCTCGATAGAACCCAAGGTTCCATGTGAAAAGGCAGAGGATCTTTCTCTTGCCTACACTCCAGGTGTGGCTGAACCATGTCTTAGAATTGCGAAGAATCCTGAAGACAGCTATCGCTATACAGACAGAGGCAATACAGTGGCGGTAGTAACAGATGGAACAGCAGTGCTGGGATTGGGAGATATCGGTCCTGAAGCTGCATTGCCTGTCATGGAAGGCAAGGCCCTGCTGATGAAGAGGTTTGCCGGCATTGATGCCTGGCCGATCTGCTTAGATACGAAGGACCCAGAAGAAATTATCAAAGCATGCAAGATGATTGCGCCGGGATTCGGAGCGATCAACCTTGAAGATATCAGTGCACCGCGCTGTGTAGAAATTGAACGCCGTCTGATTAAAGAATGCAGCATACCTGTATTTCACGATGACCAGCATGGCACAGCCATTGTTGTTCTAGCAGCACTGATCAGCTGTCTGAAGCTGCTGCATAAAAAACCGCAGGAACTGCGGGCTGTCATCAGCGGAACAGGTGCTGCCGGCAGCAGCATCATCCGGATGATGTATCAGTATGGCTTTGTGCATATCAATGCATTTGATAAAGACGGCTTTGTGGATCCAAACAAAAAGGATTCGTATGATTCTCTGAAGCAGGAGCTGCTTCAATATGTAAACCGAGATGGTGTGCATTATGAAACAATGGCTCAAGCCATGACAGATGCCGATATATTTATCGGTGTCAGTGCTCCTGGCATTGTCAGTGAAGATATGGTCAGAAGCATGCATCCGCAGTCCATTGTATTTGCTATGGCAAATCCTGAACCGGAGATCTCCTATGAAAAAGCAGTGCATGCTGGTGCGTATATTATCGGTACCGGCCGCAGCGATCACCCGAATCAGCTCAACAATCTTCTGGCTTTTCCGGGTCTTTTCAGAGGGGCACTGGATTCAAAAGCCACAAAGATTACTGAGACTATGACTCTGGCAGTAAGTGAAGCCATCGCATCTCTTATCAGCGGCAAAGATCTTTCTGTTACCAATATTATCCCATCCGCATTTGATGAACGGGTTGTGCCGGCAGTTGCTGAAGCAGTAAAGAAAGCCTGTCTCAAAGAGGGACTGCAGCGTTCTTCTGGTAAAGACGGATCAGAAACTGGGCAGTGACAGATAAGGATTCAAGAGAGAGAAGCTTTGCGGAATCTTTTGGATCTGTATGATAGGCATAGGGAGTCATCTGGAATAGATTCATCAGATCTTCGTTTGCCAGCAGCATTCTGTTTTCAATTGTTTCTGAATGAACCAGCGTCATATCTGTATCAAGAGGCTTGATCGGATTCAGATAAGGATTCTCATAGAGCACCTCTTTCAATTCATAGAGGTGCTTTTCTGCAGGTGAGACAAGAAGAAAATATCCATGATCTGACAGTACGCGTTTGATCTCTTCTGCCGCAAAAGGTGCGAATACAGTGGTGCAGCACTGCAGTGATGCATCTGAAAAGGGCAGATCAAATATGGACGCAATCAGATACTGTGCATCATGATCTTTTTTACATGCACGTTTAATGGCATCCTTGGAAATATCTATGCCGTATCTTTGCTTAGCAGGCAATGAAGCAGTATAGGTTCCTTCCCCGCATCCTAGATCCGCAAGGGAGTCAATGTTCAAAGGACTGAGAATTTCATTGATGCGGCTGGAAAGAAAGGAATACCATCCTTTCTCTAAGAAAGCACGTCTTGCGATTACCATGGCGGCATTGTCACCATGTACAGACTGCGAGGATATCAATAGATTCAGATAGCCCTTAGAAGATATGTCAAAACTGTGCCCGTTTTCACAGACGGCAGTTTTATCATTCAAAATCAGCTCTTTTCGGCATATTGGACAGATCATGTTCATAATCACTATTATACAGCTTGGTCAAGGGTATTGACTGGCGGTCAGTCAAATGCTAGAATCAAGACAGAAAGGAGGATGAAGAGATGCGTGAAAGCAAAGATTCAGAAGAACGCAAAGATGAATTCATTGATGCAGCGGAAAAGCTGTTCAAGGAAAACGGTATCGTAGATACAACAGTCAATGCAATCGTCAAAGAGATGGATGTAGCTAAAGGATTGTTCTATTACTACTTCAAATCCAAGGATGATGTCATTGATGCCATCAGCGAGAAATACAATACCGATTTCAAGGAATCGATCCGCAAATCGATGAACCAGGATGACTTTGATTCCAGACTGGATCAGTTCATTGAAAACTCCATTGTTTCATTTAAGAATATGTGGGGTAAACTTCACCCGGATTCAGAAGATATTGATCTGTCAATTCTTTCAAACAGAAGTGTAGATGAAGCAAAGAAGATCGCAGTCAAAGCACTGCAGGGTATTCTTGAAGAAGGAAACAGAATCGGCAAGCTGGCAGTAAAGAATGCGAAAGGCTATGCAGAAATACTGATCAGCGGTATCTGTGATCTGACAAGCAAAGAAGATGCAGATATTGAAGAAATCAAGAGCATGATTGAAGACTTGATCAGCAAGTCAAGAAAGGAATAGGCATGGAAGATTGGAAAAAAGAATTAGAAGATATGGTTAATAAGACATCAAAGATTTTCGAAGAAAGCAGCCGTGACTTCGTCAATGCGTTTGACAGAGAACGCCGCAAGATGGAAATCAAAGCACAGATTGGACACCACGAAAGAGCTGTTACTAAGGCTTATACAAGACTTGGTGAAGCATATTATAAGAATATTGAAACAGGAGCATCCATGGACGCTGTCAAGGATGTTGCTGATCTGATCCGTTCCAACAGCAAAGTTATTGAACTGCTGAATCAGCAGCTTGCAGATATGGAACCGGAACAGAAGAAACCAGAAGATAAGAAACCGGAAGAGTAGTAGAAGATCTAAAAAGATCAGGAATGCAATCCTGGTCTTTATTTTGCACATTACAATAGCATGCTATTGACATTAATCGAATAGCGTGCTATTAATATGCACGTGAAACACCGAAAGGAGCATCAGCATGGAAATGAAATGCGGAACATTGATTAAGATCGCCCATGACAGACTTGAAAGAACAGCAAACAACGAACTTCGGCAGCAGGATCTGACTCTGTCGCAGATCGGCGTTCTTCTGTTTATCAAAGATCAGCCGGAGCACAATGTGACTATGAAAGATATAGAACATAGACTTCACGTTGCGCAGTCAACAACTGTCGGAATTATCGCGAGAATGGAAAACAAGGATTTTGTCAGAACCATGACAGATCCGGATGACGGGAGAGTGAAGCGTGTACTGATCACTTCCAAAGGTCTGAAGAAATGTCGAAATGCACAGATGCGTATGGAGATGTCTGAAGAGAGACTTCTTTCCGATTTGAATGAAAAGGAAAGAACAGAACTGATCACTCTTCTTGAACGGGTCGTCAAAGGACAGGGAAATGATGCAGCACAAAGCAGGGAGAAAATACAATAGAGATGGATATACTGAAAATACTGAAATACCTGAATAAGAAACAGTGGATGTATGTGGGATTGGCAATTGTTTTCATAGTCCTGCTTGTCTACCTTGATCTGAAACTGCCTGATTATATGTCAGCCATTACAACGCTTGTAGAAACAGAAGGCAGCACAATGCCGCAGATACTGGAACAGGGTGCATATATGCTCCTTTGTGCATTGGGATCGATGATTGCATCTATCATTGTCGGCTGGTTTGCAGCCCAAGTGGCAGCTGGCCTTTCTAGAACTCTGCGGGAAAAGGTTTATAACAAAACCATGGATTTTTCCTTGGCAGAAATCAATCGTTTCTCATCTTCCAGTCTGATCAATCGAACTACAAATGACATCACACAGATTCAGAATCTGGTATCGATGGGGTTGCAGGCTATTATCAAAGCACCAATTCTTGCAATCTGGGCGATTCTGAAGATATCCGGGAAAAGCTGGCAATGGACAACCGCAACTTTAGTGGCAGTTATTATCCTAGTTGTTATGCTGACGCTGACGCTGATATTTGCAGTGCCTAGATTCAGCAGAATACAGAAACTGACTGACAATCTCAACCGCGTCACTAGAGAACAGCTTACAGGTATCCGCGTTGTCAGAGTATTCAATGGTGAGAAATATCAGGAAGACAAATTCACCAATGCCAATGAAGATCTGACTGTGAATAATCTGGTCGCCAACCGAATCATGGCAATTATGAGCCCGACTATGACATTGATCAATTCGGGACTGACACTGGCAGTTTACTGGATCGGAGCGGTGATGATCAATACGGCTGCGGTTGATATGAAGCTTGGCATTTTCTCTGACATGGTTGTCTTCTCCAACTATGCAATGCAGGTCATCATGGCCTTCATGATGCTGAATATGATCTTCATACTTCTTCCTAGAGCCAGTGTTTCCGCTAAACGAGTCAATGAGGTTCTGGATGTAGATATTTCCGTAAAAGATGGTGCTGGTTCGAATCCTTCAGAAAAAGGAACGCTTGAATTCAAAAATGTTTCCTTTCACTATCCGGATGGCCGCGATGACACACTGAAGAATATCAGCTTCAGGGCAGAGAAAGGGACCACAACGGCTTTCATTGGTTCTACAGGTTCTGGCAAGAGCACATTGCTGAGTCTGATTCCCCGTCTATTTGACTGTACAAAGGGAGAGATACTTGTAGATGGTGTAAATGTCAAAGACTATACGCTGAAAGAACTTCGCAATAAGATCGGCTATATATCGCAGAAAGCTACACTCTTTTCAGGAACTGTCACTTCCAATGTCTCCTATGGAGATTCAGGGAAAGACCCAGTTTCACATGATGATGTTGTCAATGCAATTGATATTTCACAGAGTGCAGACTTTGTAAATGAAATGGATGGCACTTATGACGCTCGTATTGCCCAGGGCGGAACCAATGTTTCCGGCGGACAGAAACAGCGTCTGACGATTGCCAGAGCAATTGCCAGAAAACCGGAAATGCTGATATTTGATGATTCATTCTCAGCACTTGATTACAAGACAGATAAGGCATTGCGGACTGCATTGGATGAAAAACAGAAAGATGTCACTAAAATTATTGTTGGTCAGAGGATTGGCACAATACGGCATGCGGATCAGATTGTCGTATTGGATCATGGTGAAGCAGTAGGCATAGGTACACATGATGAATTGATGCAGAACTGCCCTGTATATCAGGAAATCGCCAATTCACAGCTGTCAAAGGAGGAACTTGCAAATGCCTGAAAAAATAAGGACGAACGCAGCTCAGAATAATCCAGGTCCTGGAGGAGAGGCAGGAGCAATCGAAAAACCAAAGGATCTTTCAAAAGCAATCAAGCAGCTGTTCGCATATCTTGGCAAATACAAGAACATGGTTATACTTGCCTCTGTGCTAGCGATCGCAGGAGCAGTGCTGAACCTTATAGGCCCTAATAAGCTATCAGAAATAACCAATCTGATAACGGTAGGACTGAGCGGTACAATGGATGTCAATGCCATTGCTCGCATTGGGACGATACTTGCTGTTCTGTATCTATTGGGCTTTATATTCAATTATCTGCAGGGATATATCATGGCTTCTGTTACGCAGTATATAACGCGCAATATGCGTCACGATATATCTGTTAAGATCAACCGACTGCCGCTTCGCTACTTTGATTCCACTTCAACAGGAGATATTCTCTCCCGTGTTACCAATGATGTTGATACGGTATCGCAATCCATGAATCAGTCTGTGTCATCTCTTGTATCCAGCGTGGCAATGCTGCTTGGATCAGTGCTGATGATGTTTCTTACCAACTGGATTATGGCCGTGGCAGGTGTTGCGGCAGCACTGATAGGCTTTGCGATCATGCTTAAGGTGATTGCCAAATCACAGGTTTACTACAATGATCAGCAGACTGAATTAGGCAGTCTGAATGGTCAGGTTGAAGAAACATTTTCAGGGCATACGGTGATTAAAACGTTCAATGGCGAAGACATTGAAAAAGCATCTTTCAAAAAGAAGAATGATCGTCTGTTTATCTGTGCATCAAAATCACAGTTTCTATCATCATTAATGATGCCGCTGATGATCTTTATCGGGAATCTGGCATATGTTGTTGTCTGTGTTATTGGAGCAGTGCTGGCACTGAATGGTTCTATTACATTTGGAACAATCGTTGCGTTTATGCTGTATATACGGCTGTTTACACAGCCGCTGCAGAATATTTCACAGGCTATGAGTTCTGTTCAGTCAATGGCAGCCGCATGTGAACGAGTATTCGAATTCCTTGATGAAGAGGAAATGGAAGATGAATCCTTTAAGACAGCTAAGCTTGATAAAATTGAAGGCAAGGTTGACTTTGAACATGTAAAGTTTGGCTACGATGAGGATACAATGATCATTCATGATTTCTCGGAACATGTAAAGCCAGGACAGAAAATAGCAATTGTTGGACCAACCGGTGCGGGCAAGACAACATTGGTAAATCTATTGATGAGATTCTATGAAATTCATTCCGGTACTATCCAGATTGATGGAACCAATACAAAAGATTTAAAACGTGAGAATGTTCATGATCTGTTTGGAATGGTACTGCAGGACACATGGATGTTTGAAGGTACACTCCGTGAGAATCTAGTTTACAATAAAACAAATATTACACAGGAAATGCTCGATGAATGCTGTGAGATATGCGGACTGACAGACTTCGTTAAACAGCTGCCGAATGGCTATGATACAGTTCTCACAGAAAACGCCACAATCTCAGCAGGTCAAAGACAGCTGATCACCATTGCCAGAGCAATGCTTGCCAATTCACCGCTTCTGATTCTTGATGAAGCAACATCTTCTGTTGATACAAGAACGGAACTCAAGGTGCAGAAAGCAATGGATATGCTGACCCAGGGAAGAACATCTTTTGTCATTGCTCATAGGCTTTCCACAATCCGCAATGCTGACTGTATCTTGGTGCTGAACAATGGGGACATCATTGAAAGCGGCACCCATGAACAGCTGATTGCAAAGAATGGATTCTATGCAGATTTGTACAACAGTCAGTTTGAACAAGCTGAAGCATAATTCATCATCCAGACTCTGATGCGCAAGTGTCAGAGTCTTTTTAAAAGGAAAGGACGATTACGCCTCTGGCAAATGCGGATCAAAAGAAAATCAATCTCGAAAAGTATTCAAAGAAGACGCGGCCGAAAACTGAAAGAATCCTAAGAAACCAATAATGGAAAGTACGCTTGACATTATACCAGCTGATGATACGATGTATATGGAAAGCATACTTTCCATTTCAAAAGAAAGGCAATGAATGAAGAACAGATTGGAAGAAATCCGCAAGCAGCATGGAATCAGGCAGGAAGAACTGGCTGACGCTTTGTCAGTATCAAGACAGACCATCAGTTCTTTGGAAAATGGACGCTATAATCCATCCATTCAGCTGGCTTTCAGAATTTCACGCTACTTCGGCATGCGTATTGAAGAGATATTCATCTTTGAGGAGGACACAAAATGAAAAAAAGTGCTGCTTATGCGTTGACTGTGGGTGGACTGATATTGATCGCGGCTGGATTTATTCTTCTGAAAGCGACAGATATAAGCGAATCTGCAATGGCTGCAGTTCCCTATATATGCATTGGCTTAGGATGCGGCTCATTTGGTCATGGTGCTGGAGAATTGATAAGCCGCGGCACGCTGAGGAATCATCCGGAAGAAGCAAGAAAGATCGAAATCGAAACAAATGATGAGCGCAATATGGCAATTGCCAACCGGGCTAAAGGCAAGGCATATGATGCTATGCTGTTCATATTCGGGGTATTGATGATATCTCTAAGTCTGATGGATATACCAATGTATGTCATCCTGATGATTGTATTTGCCTACCTCTGTGTTGCCGGCATATTCATTTACTGGCAGAGAAAGTATGAAAAAGAGATGTAATATTGATTTGCATAAGCGCACATAGGAAAGGGTTTTGAAATAAAGAAAAGAGATATCTTTGCTGAAATCAAAGACAATAATCTGGAAGGAGTCAAGGCACTGGTCAATGCGGACAGACAGCTGGTTAATGCGATCGCCCCGCAGAAGGATCTGATAACCGGCAAACTATATCCAGGCTTAACAAAGATACCGGAAATGACTGAGGACTTTCAGCGGATATTCCGCCTTCTGATGTGATCTGGCGCTGATACTGAATGCCGAAATAGTTATAACAAAAAGACCAAAAGAGAGTTTTACGAAGATGGTGAGGTCTGGTCGATATACGAGCCGGTTCTGAAGGAATTTCAAAAGTAAAAATAACTGTATCTATCTGCAGGCATCATGCTAGAATCATGTATGTTATAAATGGCATGGCCGCGGAGGAATGGCAGTGAAAAAAGAAGTCTCTGTAAAGAAGATAGGTGCTGTAGTATTGGGCACGGTTCTGTATGTATGTTCAGTCAATTGGTTTATAACACCGCTTGGTTTGTATTCCGGCGGCGTGGTTGGTCTTTCTCAATTGCTCAGAACGCTATTTTTCTCTGGCTGGGAATATGATGCGGCCGGCATCATCAACTTTTTTCTGAATGTGCCTCTGTTTATTTTGGCTTTCAGAAGTCTGAACCGCAGAATACTGGTTGGTACAGCTGCTTCGCTATTGATTCAGGCGGTCTGCTTTACACTGATACCAATTCCCTCTGTTCCGCTTTTGAATGATATGCTTGCAAGCATCATCGTAGGTGCCATCATGGGCGGAATAGGCTGCGGCATTGTACTGACAAATGGTGCTTCTGCTGGAGGCTTGGATCTGTTAGGAGTCTATCTGGCACAGAAAAAGTCCAACTTCAGTGTCGGACGTCTTTCTCTTCTATTCAATGGTGTACTGTATGCCTTCTGTGCGATCCGCTTTGATTTAAGCACAGCACTTTATTCAGCTATCTACAGTGTGGTCTATTCATTTACAATTGATAAGTATCATTATCAGAATATCGAAGTGCAGATGATGATCTTTACCCGTCACCCGGAGATCAAGAATGATATTCTGCATACCTATGTAAGAGGCGTAACCTGCTGGAAGGCGATTGGTGCCTATACCGGTAAGGATACTGAGGTTCTTGTGACAGTGGTTGATAAATCACAGGTCCAGCGCATCAAGAACGATATTATGGAAATGGATCCAGCCGCATTCATCATTGTCAGTGAAGGCTTGAATGTATACGGCGGATACCAGAAGAGACTGAATTGATTATACAAGCAGCGGCAGGAATACAGTTGCCAGTCCTAGAAACAGAAGGAAGCCGCAGCAGTCGGTGCATGTCGTTACAAATACAGTTGATGCAAGAGCTGGATCAATATGCAGTTTCTGCAGAATAACTGGTACTGCATAGCCGGAAATTGTAGCGATCAGCATATTTCCGACGATAGCCAGGAAAGCAACCAGACCAAGATACATATTGCCATACACGAAGTAGCAGCCTATTGCCAGTATGATACCGATTATAATGCCTGAGAAAAGACCTACGCCGACTTCCTTCAAGAAGATCTTTTTTGCATTTTCACCGGTCAGTTCACCTAAAGCAATACCTCTGACAATCAGGGTGAGAGACTGGGTTCCGGCATTGCCGCCCATGCCGGCAATGATCGGGTTGATTGCGGCTAAGGCTACAACCGCAGAGATCGTGTCGGAGAATTCTGCTACACAGATTGCCGCAAGTACAGCGGTTGCTAGGTTGATGATCAGCCAAGGAAGTCTTGAATGCATTGCTTCCGGCAGACTGTCATCCACTTTTTCTTCCTTGCTCAAGCCGGCCATCTGATGGATATCTTCGGTTGTCTCTTCCTGAATGATATCGAGGACATCATCGACTGTGATAATGCCTTTCAGATGATTGCCGGAATCAACGACAGGCAGAGCCATATAGCCGTACTTTTCGAATTCCTGGGCTACTTTTTCCTGGTCATCATCGGTATGAACACTGACTACATTCGGATTGGTGATTTCAGAAATCAATGTATCAAAAGAAGAGGTGACTAGATCTCTCAGTGATATGACGCCTTTCAGTACTTTCTGACGGTCGGTGACAAACAGATAGTAGGCACTTTCTGCTTCCGGATCTGTCTTCTGCAGATATTCAAGAGTTTTCAATACGGTTCTGTTTTCATAGATGGTAATGACTTCAACTGCCATCAGGCCGCCGGCGGTATCCGGTTCATACTGCAGCAGTTCGGTTACTTCTTTCTTATCTTCTGTGTTCAGCTTGGACATGACATCTTTTGATTCATCTTCATCCAATGCCCGCACAAAATCAGCTCGTTCATCCGAGCTCATTTCTTCGAGGACTTCATTCTGACGCGGTACAGACAGTTTCTTCAGGAAACTGTAGATATCTTCGTCATCTTCTTCATCTAAAACATCAGCGACTGTTTCGTCGCTCAGTCTGCTTAGAATGATTTCTGCTTCTTCATCATTGGAACGGTGCAAAGCATCCAGTATGTCAACTGGATGCAGATATTCTTCTACTTCTTTGATTTCCTGCAGGTCAGCAGTAAGCAGGAATTGCTTGAGGTCTTTCTTCTGCTCGTTCATGTGTCTCCTCCTTCAATTGCAAAGGAAACACCGGCTTTCGGCCGGATATTTCCTGAATCTGTATATGATTGCTACTCGGATCCGGACTCATTCCGACCACCTCTTTTCCTAAATATTATAAAAGATGGCAGATGATTCCGCCATCTTTAATTCTGCTGATTTTGTGTTTTCTCTAATGAATATATGCATCCGCAGTAATCCTGCCGGTAAAGATGATGCTCATCAGACAGCTCCTGTGCTCTGACCTGACCGCTTGCTTTCTTGAAATCGGAATAGAAGTAGGGAACATTAGGATGCTGATGGGCAAGTGCTTTTCCTATTTCATTCAGTTTCTGGCTGTCTTTCTGCCGGGAGATTGTCATGACCGTTGTAAAGAAATCGAAGTGATGATCATCGGCATACTGATACGCTTCCTTCATGCGTAGAGCATAGCAGTAGAAGCAGCGTCCGGAAGCTTCTATATCCTCTTTCATGGGTTCTAGTTTCCTGGTATAGGCTTCATTGTCATATGGAACTGTTACAAGCGAAACCTCAGGCCAGACTTCTGTTAAGTATCTTTTCAATTCATCCAGACGTCTTTCATATTCCGAGGAAGGATAGATGTTGGAGTTGTTGAAGAAGACAGTCACATCAAAGACACTGCTCAGAAACTCTAAAGGCCAGCAGGCGCATGGAGCACAGCACGCATGCAGAAGAAGTTTTGGCTTTCTGTCTGGATAATCGTGCTGGATCTGTTTGATGGTCACTAGGGATGCCTGATAGTAGTTGGTTCGATTTCCTGTTTTCTTCGGGTGATAGATCTTATTCATTGTCTATGAACATGCAGTCGCCGAAGGAGAAGAAGCGGTATTTCCTGTCAACTGCCTCCTTGTATGCCTTATAGATCAGTTCCTTGCCTGCAAATGAGCAGATCATCATCAATAGAGTGGACTTCGGCAGATGGAAGTTTGTCAGCATGCAGTCAATGGTATGCCACTGATAGCCTGGATAGATAAACAGAGCAGTGGAACCGCTGCATTCCTGGAAGCAGCCAAAGCGGTTGTATACGGATTCCAGTGTTCTTACAGAAGTGGTGCCTACGGCAATGATTCTTCTGTGTTCAGCCTTGGCTAGATTCAATGCTTCAGCGGTTTCCTTTGACATTCTGTATACTTCTGAATGCATGACATGTTCTTCGATGTTCTCGGTTTCCATAGGACGGAAGGTGCCTAGTCCTACATGCAATGTGACATCGAGAATAATGACGCCCTTATCTCTTAATTTCTGGAATATTTCTTCGGTGAAATGCAGGCCGGCAGTCGGAGCTGCAGCACTGCCGTCGATCTTAGCATAGACGGTCTGATAGCGGTTTGGGTCATTGAGCTTTTCTTTGATGTAAGGCGGCAGAGGTACAGTGCCCAATTGATCAAGAATTTCAGTGAATATG
>CALEMD010000157.1 GCA_937902945.1 uncultured Erysipelotrichaceae bacterium
CTTCCGATCTGCTGCATCTTTTTCTGCTTCTGCTTTGATTGCGGCAACCCCGGCAAGAGTAACAGAAGTATCTGTGCCGCTGTAGTCAAAGTCATTGCTGATGCCGCCATGCACATCGCTTGTATACAGAACAACAATGCTGCTGTCATCAATTGATAGATCCTCATAAGACACAGCACCTGCCGCCTGTATTGGCAGCAGACTTACAGAACAAAGTATCAGTGCACATGTTACTGAAACAAATCTCTTCAATGCTTTCATTCAAAACCCTCCCGCTTCTGCTGATGTTTTCTGTGTATCTGCACAGTTTTGATCAGCAGACATCATTGCATTCATTATAGCAAAACAGCCGAGTTTCCCCTGCTGTTTGTTCAATTCTGTTCCGGTTTTCTATATCCTGGTGCTCCGTCCATCTGTCCGCTGCGGATCAGCTGTACAAATACTGACGCAAGCTTCGGGTCAAACTGTGTCCCTGCTTCCTTTTCAATGACTGCAGCCGCAGCTTCATGTGACATGGCAGAACGGTATGGCCTATCCGTTGTCATTGCATCATAGGAGTCCGCAAGTGTCAGGCATCTTGCTGTCTGCGGTATCTCTTCACCTTTCAAACCTCTAGGATATCCTTTTCCATCCCATCTTTCATGATGGCCTAAAACAGATGGCACAAGATATTCCATATCCGGCAGATGTCGGATGATATCAATAGAGTTGTTGACATGTCCCTTCATCACTTCATATTCAGGTCCATTCAGTGCTCCAGTCTTGCTGAGAATAGACTCAGGAATACTGATCTTGCCAATATCATGCAGCAGTCCTGCTTCATAGATCATCGCAATCTGTTCATCATTGAATCCAATTGCAGATGCTAGTGCAGCAGCATAGATCGCAACATCCTGGCTGTGCTGATAGGTATAATGGTCTTTCGCATCAATTGCTGCCGTCAATGCATATACAGATGCATTGTTCTCACGGAAAGAAGAATTCTTTCCATTTACTGTTTCAATCGCATGATTGACTTTATCCATGATGCTGAAGCCTTCAGTATCGGATCCAAGGAATTGATTGATTCTATCCTTACCAAGACTCTTTGCATTGAATACTGCCAGATCTGCATTCTCAATCAGTTCCTTTGCCGAAGAAGCAGTATACGGACTGATGCAGATGCCGCAGCTGATAGACAGCGGCTTCATGGATCTGCGTTCCGGCTGTTCATTGTAAGACTGCAGCTTGCTGCGAATGGCCTGGGCAAGCTT
>CALEMD010000158.1 GCA_937902945.1 uncultured Erysipelotrichaceae bacterium
GATGAATATCACGATCGTTATGATCACTCATCAGATGGAAGTGGTACAGAAAATCTGTCACAGAATGGCTGTTATGAGCGATGGACAGATTGTTGAAGAGGGTACAGTTAAGCAGCTGTTTGAGCATCCGCGTCACGAAGTGACAAAGAGATTTGTTCAGAATATTGAAGCCAGTGATTCCATTGAAGAACTCGCAGAAAAACTGAAGACAGCCTATCCATCAGGTCAGATTCTGCGTCTGACATTCACCGGCAACAATTCAGACCAGCCGATACTGTCTGATGTGATACGCCAAATTGATATTCCTGTATCTATTGTGGAAAGCAATATATCACAGACGAGAACCGGTCCTATGGGAGTCACATATGTTCATCTGTACAATGGCAGTGACAGTCAGTATAACAAGTTTGTAACTCTGATGGTTGACAGAGGAATCAAGGTGGAGGTGCTGTAATGAGAGGAACGATAGATATCAGCCAGATGCTCACGGCAATCTGGGAAACAGTATATATGACATTCCTATCACTTCTGTTTGCGGTCATACTAGGACTCCTCATCGGCATCCTGCTGTACTGTACACAAAGCGGCGGACTGCTTGAAAATAAATGGGTAAACAGAATATCGGATCTTCTAGTCAATGTTCTAAGAGCGATACCGTTTATCATACTGATGATTCTTCTGATTCCGCTGGCAAAACTGCTCACTGGAAGAATGCTTGGTGCAACAGCAGCACTGCCATCGCTTATCTTCGCAGCTACACCATTCTATGCTCGAATGTGTGTGATTGCATTTACAGAAGTAGATAAAGGAACGATTGAAGCAAGCAAAGCAATGGGAGCCAACAACTGGCAGATCATCACTAAAGTTCTTCTGCCGGAAAGCATGCCGGCTCTGGTTTCTGGAATCACTGTTACAGGCATATCGCTGATATCTTATACCGCAATGGCTGGTGCAATTGGTGCCGGAGGTTTGGGAAATCTAGCATATCTATATGGATTTGTAAGACGAAATGACGCTGTTCTCTATACAGCAACAGCGATTATTGTCATCATCGTATTCACAATGCAGTGGATCGGTGATACTGCAGTAAAGAAAATTGATAAAAGATAAAATCGGAGGAAAAGAAAATGAAAAAACTACTAACAGCATTAACAGCCTGCCTGCTTGGAGTATCACTGACTGGCTGCAGTCAGGGCACTGCGGCATCTGCAACTGCATCATCCGCTTCATCCGCTGCTTCAGCACCGGAAGTTCTGAAAGTTTCAGCAACTTTGGAACCTCATGCAACTATACTGGAATATGCAAAAGGCATTCTGCTTTCTGATTACAATATTGATCTGGAGATCACAGTACTGGATGATTACTATATCTTCAATAAATCATTGAATGATGGTGAAGTTGATGCCAACTTTTTCCAGCATCAGCCGTTCTTTGAAAATGACTGCAAGGAAAACGGATATGATCTGGTCAATGTAGGCGGTGTCCATATTGAACCATTCGGCTTCTATTCAAAGACCATAACATCCGTTGATGATCTGGCAGACGGAGCTACAATCATCATTTCAAACTCTGTTGCAGATCATGGAAGAATCCTATCCATTCTGCAGGATGCAGGACTGATTAAACTTGATGAGAACGTTGATGCAATTAACGCAACAATTGAGAATATCAAAGAAAATCCGAAGAATCTGAAGTTTGAAGAAGTAAAGCCTGAACTGCTTACAACCGTATTTGAGAATGGTGAAGGTGATCTTGTCGCTATCAATGGAAACTATGCAATACAAGCTGGATTGAATCCGACAAAGGATGCTGTGATTCTTGAATCTGCAGATGAAAACAATCCATATGTAAATATCGTTGCCTGCCAGGCAGGTCATGAGAATGATGCTAAGATTCAAGCTCTGATTACAGTTCTGCAGTCTGATGATGTTAAGAATTTCATCAGAGAAACATGGGCGGATGGATCTGTCATTCCAGTTGAATAGACAGACAATCAAGGCAGGGGAAACTCTGCCTTTTCTCTGTTTTTGCATGATGTATCAATACAGAAGCAGTCAGAGACAATTTATGATAGAATACGCCTGTTATCTGGAGGAAATTGAAATATGAAGAGCAGAATAAATGATGCTGTCGAGCGTCACAATCGGAAATACAACTGTGCACAGGCAGTCGCATGCACATACTGTGATTGTTTTGGAATTGATGAAGAACCCATCACAGTATGTGCATGCGACTGC
>CALEMD010000159.1 GCA_937902945.1 uncultured Erysipelotrichaceae bacterium
TCCCGCCGTTAAGGAAGGATTCAAGGCAATCCGCATTCTGCATTCAGAAGGCATTCTCACAACCGCAACCTGCATCTATACACCAATGCAGGCATATCTTGCTGGCAAGGCTGGTGCTGATTATGTGGCACCATATGTCAATCGCATTGACAATCTGCAAGCCGATGGAGTTGGAACAGTAAAG
Source organism: uncultured Erysipelotrichaceae bacterium (assembly GCA_937902945.1). Lineage (GTDB taxonomy): Bacteria > Bacillota_I > Bacilli_A > Erysipelotrichales > Erysipelotrichaceae > Bulleidia. The sequence continues at coordinate 185 of CALEMD010000159.1, forward strand.
ACAATCCAGGAAATTTTCAATGCCAATCAGATGCATACAGATGTTTTGGCTGCCAGCTTTAAAAACAGCATGCAGGTAATGGAACTGTGCAGAATCGGTATTGATGCTGCAACAATCAGTATAGATGTTTTAGAGAAACTCGCTGACAATGCCTCGGTAGATGCGGCAGTGAATGCATTTCTGAAAGACTTTGAAAAACTATGCGGCGACGGAAGCAATATGACTTCCTGCTGAAGCAAAAGCATGACTTAGTGCTGCAGGTAATACTCATCCATGGTCAATCCTGACGCATGGATTTTTTCTGCTTCTTCAATGCCTACATAGCGGTAATGCCATGGTGAATACATGATGCCGGTGATCTGTTCTGCTCCATCTGGATATCTTTCAATGAATCCATATCGATAACTGTTTTCCTTCAGCCATGTGTAAGCATCAGAATAAGCAAAGCAGGCATTCAGCTCGCATCTGCCGCTCGCATTGCCTAGATCCACAGCCAATCCCAGCTGATGTTCAGAAGCACCAGGGTGATCATCAATCCGCTGCGCATAGCTTCGGCCATGTCTTTCTTCATAGGTATACCAGAGTGAAGTCTGCTCTGTATAGGAACGGTATCCGCTGACGAGCTTCAAATCATAACCGGCACTTTCTGCGTCTGCGAACATATCAATCAAAGGCTGAACGAGTTCACTGCGGACAGTCTGCATATGATTGCTTGTGACATCAGGCTGCTGCAATGATGCCGGTACGTAATCAGCAGAAACTGTATGTTCCTGGTCAATCAGACGGGTGATGCTGTCATCACTTACTGTGTCGGCAGGAACTTCTGTTGGCACTGCGGTCGGGGCAGGAGTCGACGTTTCAATTGCCGAAGATGCAGTTGGCGTTGAAACAGGTTCTGTCGCCGATCCCTTTGGTGAAAGCACAAGATAAACCATGCCAAGCACAATGCAAGCACACAGTACGATAACAGCAATCAGTTTTTCCTTGAGATGGTTTTTCATTTCTTCTGCTCTTTTCTGTGTTCACTTTATCACTAGCAGAACCATTCGCAAAGCATAATAATCACTGTGCTTTGCTCATTCTCTTTGCGGTCTGGAGGATATGGTTCAAAAGCGAAGAGTACGCAGAGGGAAAAAAACAATTTTCACCGTTTCATCATGCAGAAGTATCTGAATGTGTCATAATAGAACCAAGGCAAATGGTCAGAATATGATAGATTCTTCCGAGATTGTACTCAGTACAAGACATATAGATCAGAAGTTTGAAACAGCAATCAAGAAAGTAGGATTGCGCTTCAGTCTTTCTCCAATAGAAATGAATATCATCGGTTTTCTTGCGGTTCATCCGGAGATGGATAAAGCAAAAGACATTGCGGCAATGAGGGGATTCTCAAAGGCAAGCATTTCACAGGGACTTTCTTTGCTCAGTGACAAAGGACTTGTAAAGACAAGTCCCGATCTCAATGATAGAAGAGTTGTTCATCTAATGCTGACTGATAAGGCAAATGAAGTAAAAGAGGCAATATTTGGGCTTTTAAAGCATTGCTCAGATGAACTGTTTGCGGGTTTCAGCAAAGAAGACAAAGAGATGTGCAACCAGCTGATCAGACGCATGAGTGCAAATTCTGAAAATATCTAATTGAAGTCAAAGACGTGCCAATAAGTATTTTTTCAAGTACAATTATGAAGTAAGGAGAACGTATGAAAAAGATACTTTTATATGGATTGAATGACGAAACAGCAGATCAGTATCAGACATTGGCGGCTAATAATTCTATTGCCATGTATATCATCAATGATTCAATGCTGGATACGTCTGTAGAAAAACTGTTTGAGATTAACGATGATCTTGATAATCAGCATGCTGATTTTGAGAATGCATATATGGTTCTGCAGGAAATAGAAGTCAATGAACTGGTTCTTCTGCTGAAGCAGATGGATTCCATCGGGAAGCCATTTGAGGGCATAAAGATCATGCGCACAGAAAGCAACAGACAATGGTCTATGAGAGAGCTGTTTATACAGGCTGAAAAAGAATACAATGTTACCAAGAAGGCAATGGTTCTGCAGGAACTGATCCGCTCATGCAATGGTTTGGACGTAAGCGAATTGGATCCGCATCAGCGCAATGAGTTCAAAGATGGGATTATGAATGGATATATGCTGCTGAAGAGCGGAGAGTATGATGAGGATGCATTGAATGCGGCAATTGCAGTACTGAGTGAAAATCTGAAGAACTGCCGCCGCCTTTATAACTGATGAATAGGAAGCAATGATATGGCAAAAAAACAGACAGAAGAAATAACAGTATCCGTAAGTGAGGAAGAACTTCGAGCTTTTGTTCTGCCGCGATGGGATAAGCTTCCGGAAGTAGATCTCTATAAAGATCAGGTGGTCAGTCAGATCAGAAAGTATTTATCATTTTTTGAAGATCCGGGCACAGAGATTATCACACCTTCCATGATTAACAACTATGTAAAATGGAAGATCATTGAAGCACCGAGCCGCAGGAAACTGTATGGGAAAGAACAGATAGCATCTTTGATTATCGTTTCGCTGTTCAAGTCAGTTCTGCCGCTGCACAGTATCTGTGACATGATAGCGGTCCAGGAATCCATCAGCGGCATGCAGAAGGCATATGATGATTTCTGCATATGCTTTGAAAACTGTGCCAAGGCATCTGTCGATACAATGCAGAACAAAGACAGAAAAGAGATAGAGATTTCGTCTCAGACTAGAATCTATCAGTCTGCCAGTTTTGCTTTCCTGTATCAGTGGATAGCTCGCCAGGGTATCATCAAGCAGCATCTGCTGAAAGAAGCGAGTGAGCAATGAAACGTATCTGTCTTTTTGGAGGAGCGAATATTGATCTATGCGGAGCGAGCATTGATAAGCTTCGCAATTTTGATTCCAATCCAGGAATTATCACAATAAGCTATGGCGGAGTAGGCCGCAATATTGCCCAGATATGTTCTTTGCTGCAGCAGAAGGTTCTCTTTGTGACCTGCTTTGCGGATGATACCTATGGAAAACAGATGAAACAGGACTGTGAGAATCTTGGCATGGACTGTACATACAGCAGGGTATACTCCGATGTTCCAAGTTCCATGTATCTGGCAATTCTCGACAATGATCACGATATGAAGATAGCCATGAGTGATATGCGCATTCTTTCCCGCATGGATCAGAAGATGATAGATGATGCACTGCAGACACTTGATAAAGACGATATTGTCGCAGTAGATGCCAATCTTTCAACAGACATCGTTGCCTATATTCTTGCGCATGCTCAATGTCTGACAGCTGCAGATCCGGTTTCTGCCAGCAAAGCTTTCAAGATGAAGCCGATACTTTCACATATTGGGATATTCAAGCCGAATCAGTATGAAGCTGCAGAATTGAATGGCATTGAAATAACAGATGAGAAAAGTGCTTCTGAAAGCCTTGAATGGTTTAGAAAGCAGGGTGTTCAGGAAATACTGATTTCCATGGCAGAAAGAGGTGTACTGCTGGGATTTGATGATAAGCGTTTCTGGCTGCGTCATAGACCGATTGCCTTAGCAAATGCGACCGGCGGAGGTGATGCTTTCATGGGTGCATATATCAGCCGCAGGCTGATGAAAGATGATCCGCTTTCATCAGTGCATTATGCAATCAGTGCAGCTGTTACAACCATCGAGCAGGATGCAGTTGTCAGACGGACATTGAATGATGAAGAAATACGGAATAAGATGAAAGATATGGAGATTAGGGAGATTGCACTATGAATATCAGAATAAAGGAAGAAGCACTGGAAGCACTGCGGCAGCATAAGCCGGTAGTTGCACTTGAATCAACAATCATTTCTCATGGCATGCCGTATCCGCAGAATGTGCATACTGCCATGCAGGTTGAAAAAATCATCAGAGATCATGGTGCTGTTCCATGCACCGTCGGTATTATTGACGGGGTTGGAATTGTCGGCATGAGCCCAGAAGAAATTGAACAGTTTGGAAGCCGCGGCGGCATAGCAAAGGTATCCCGCAGAGATCTGCCGGTTATTATGGCAGAGAAGCAGTGGGGCGCAACAACCGTTGCAACAACCATGATACTGGCCGCAAAAGCAGGCATTGAAGTATTCGTGACAGGGGGAATCGGCGGAGTTCATCGCAATGCCCAGCAGACATTTGATATTTCTGCGGACCTGGATGAACTGCAGCATACCAATGTAACAGTTGTATGCGCAGGTGCTAAAGCCATATTGGATCTTGAACTGACTCTGGAAGTGCTCGAAACTAAGGGTGTACCTGTGCTTGGCTATCAGACTGCAGAACTGCCGGCATTCTATACCCGCACCTCAGGCCTTAAAGTGGATTATGAAATCAAGGATGCTGCTGATGCGGCAAGAATTATTAAAGCAAAGCGTGATTTAGAACTGGGTGGCGGCATACTGATCACCAATCCGATTCCTGAACAGTATTCGATGGACAGGAAGGAAATTGACAAGGTCATTGATGAAGCCATCAATGAAATGAATGAAAAACATATTCACGGCAAAGATGCAACACCGTTCCTGCTGGCAAAGATTGCGGCCATTACAGGGAATAGAAGCCTTGATGCAAATATTCAGCTGGTTTATAACAATGCGGCAGTAGGCGCAGATATAGCAAACGAACTTTGCAGATTATAGAAAGCGGGAAATGATGGAGCCAATCAAAAACATAGTTACAAAAGAAAGCCTCATCAATGGATTAAGAGGAATCGGTGTTTCCGGGAACATGATTATTGAAGTGCATTCCTCACTGTCATCATTTGGATTTGTTGTGGGCGGAGCCCGTACGGTTGTCGATGCCTTGCTTGAAATTGCATCGAACGGAGGTACGATACTTATGCCTCTGCAGGAAAGCAATAACAGAGAACCATCTGCATGGTCAAATCCGCCGCTGCTTCCAGAACTATGGGATGAAGTGCGTGAGAATACACCTCCTTTTGACGCGCATTACAGTGATATCCCGCATATGGGTGCTATTGCCGAAGAATTCAGAAACCGCCCAGGCGTTATCTTCTCCGATCATCCATCATCCGCTTATGCGGCATGGGGAAGATATGCAAAACTTCTATGCAACAAGCAGTCATTGCATTTCTCACTTGCTGAGGAATCTCCAACTGCAAAATTATATGAAATGAAAGGATTTGTGCTGCTGCTGGGAACAGGGTTTGATAAATGCACATGCATGCATCTGGCTGAGTACAGAAGCGACTGCCGCCCAATAGGAATCCAAGGTGCATCCGTACAGGGACCGGAAGGAACGGTATGGAAGCA
>CALEMD010000160.1 GCA_937902945.1 uncultured Erysipelotrichaceae bacterium
CAGACAAATGTTTCAAAGAAGAGGACTGTTCATAAGAACAGCCTTTTTCTGTTGGCTGGTATATTATTCACATCCAAAATAATATTATTACTCTTAATAATAAAAACTTTGATGGGACAAATGCTTGAAATGAAGCTAAGTATATAACTATAATAATGACAGAGATACACAGCGTCTGGGACGTGATGCATCTTGCAAATGAATGTACAATAGCTTTTCATATATAGGCTGACGTAACTATATTTGAAAAGGGCTTTTTTATGTTAAGGAGACACATAAAAAGGTTAAAAGTAACGGGGAAGGAAAACCCTTCGGTTATAGGCTGACGTAACTATAATGGAAGAGCTTATTTTGTCGTTGGTTATATTGGACATTCATGCTTGCATAACATAGGTTTCTGTTAACAGGCATTTTATATAAATACGTTGCTATATCAATGATTCTTCGTAACATGACATTCCCTCACAGCCTCAGTTGGGGAGAGGCAGCAAAGGCAGACGACCTCTGCGAAGGAGATTAGTATGAATTGGCTAAAAAAGAGTTTGACAACAGTATTAGCAGCACTGACTTTATTCGGAACAGGTATTTCAACACCAATCGTTGCGGATGATGGTGATCCTAAGGGAGTACCTGCATCTGAAACAACAGCAACGGCTGCGCCTGCGGCGACCGCAACACCTGTTGCAACAGCAGCCGCTACAGTAACACCTATTTCATATCCAGTATTTGATTATGCAGAAACAGTTGATGGAGTAGTTGTCACGCTGCATGCAGATGAAGGAATCCTCGCAAAGGGAACAACAGCTAAGATCAGCAGTGTTACTACACAGGTGGCTGATGGATTGAATGGCAAATTTAACGAGTATAAAGCATTTGATATCAATCTTTATGATGCAAATGGAAATATAATCAGCAATGACTCGTGGAATGGCAAAGTATCTGTTACCTTCTCCGGTACAGAGATTGAGTCAATGAAAGAGGATGCAGATACAGTTTCTGTTGTTAATGTAGATACAGCTGGAAATATTCAGGAAACAAAAGATATTACGAATGAAACAGCAAACTCTGTGTCTTTTGAAGCAGAGCATTTCTCAATATATGTAATTGGAACAACAGCATTGAAGACATATAATTTTCTAGATGTTAATGGAACAACAATTTCTTCACAGCAAGTTAAATCCAATGATATTTTAGAAGATCCAGGAGCACCAAGTATTGATGGCTATAAGTTCATTGGCTGGAATACATCGTCAGATGGAAAAGGTGATACTTTTACAGCATTTGGAATACAGACTGTATCTGATTCCGGAACAGTAAATCTATATGCAACATATAAAGAAGTTCATTATGTATTCTTTATGGATAATGCTGGAAGAATATATACAACTAAAGAGGGCGTCAGTGGAGACGTGATTACAACTGATGTAACTTTCCCACTTGGATCTAAACAGGGAATTACAGGATGGTACACAGATTCTGCATTAACTAACAAAGTTGATTCAATAACATTAGGAATTGAGAATGTAACTCTTTATCCTAATGTCGAATCAGGATTCTGGATTACATACAATACAAATGGTGGATCATTTATTGACCCTGTGTTTGTTGCACCTAATACAACAGCAGCTGCACCAACTGAGCCAACACGTGCTGGATATACATTTGCTGAGTGGGTTGATGCTAATGGAACTGCTGTTAATCCAGCAACAACTACTGAAACAATGACACTTTATGCAAAGTGGAATGCGAATACCGATACACAGTATACAATTGTCTATTGGATTGAAAATGCAAATGACACAAATTATTCGTATGAAAGCTCATCCACTGGTTATGGTACGACAGGAAACGAAGTCATTCTGAAAGGAAACGCTGTTTCAACAGATAATCACGTTAATAGTGCGTATAAGGACTACTTCAGATATGAAAATGGGAATTATGATACCGGATTAACAATCAATGGAGATGGTTCTACTAAAGTAAATGTATATTTCTCAAGAAACACATATACTATCAAGTTCACTTTGAGCAAAGACGGATACATTTCTGCAAGTTCTGGTCCTGGTTATAACTATTATGATATCAATTATACGACAGCGCCAGTGCTTTCAATAGGTGTCGCTGATTATTCTACAACATATGAATTTACCGCAAAATTTGAGCAGGATATTTCTAAGTTATGGCCAACAGCAGCAAATGTAAAAACCAATCCGACGTCCGTAAGAGGCTTCTTTAAAACCACATATTATTTGAATGGATTTGGATCTAATGTCTCAAAGAGACTTGTTTTAACAAAAGATCTAATTACAGATTCAACGAATAATTCGTCGACCTCATATACAGCAAAATGGATGGCTAATTTATTCCAAATCACTTTGCATTACATGCTTCAACCTTCAAATGGAAGTAAAAATCATTCAGAATATATTGATAGTACTAAGTATCAGCAAACTTTGAATACTGACACATATAATTGGAATGCTAAAAATATTGAAGGGTTCACAGCTGAAAAGAACGATGCACATACGTCTAATGAAAACATCTATTTCTACTATACGCGTAATAGTTATACTTTAACATTACATAATTATGATGGAAGTGAAAAAGATTCAGCACATTTATATGAAACGGATCTTTCATCTTACAAGAATTATGTTCCAGCAAAACCTGAATCCTTGAAAAATCAACCATATTCATTTGCTGGCTGGTATACAGATGAAAGTTATACAACAAAGTACGATTTCACAGATGCAAAAATGCCAGCAAACAATTTGATTTTATATGCAAAGTGGGAACTACCGTCGTATAATGCTTCTTATTATGACAATATGAATGGTGTTGGAAATGCAATAGATTTGGGAAGCATTAGTTATGGTAATACAATTGCAGAAGACACTCTTGTTATGCCTACTATTTCTGCAGGTTCTAAATGGGTAGGCTGGACAACAAGAACAGGTACTGAAGACGACTATACATATACAACCTATAATTTCAATACTGCTGTAACTAAAGATGTGGTTCTCTATCCGTATTACATCAGTACAGAGAAATTTGCAGTTACTTATAACGCTAATGGTGGGACTGGAAATGTAACTGATGTTAAAGGATACGCTCAGGGAGCATATGCTGATGTGTCAGATAACTCTTATACTGCACCAGAAGGGAAAGTATTCTTGAATTGGAATACATCAGCAACTGGTGATGGTGTTACTTATTATCCTGGTGATAAAGTAAAAATCAATGAAACAAATGTTGTTCTTTATGCACAATGGGGTGATCAGCCGCAGGCTGTTACATTAAAGTACAATGCTAACGGTGGAACAGGAACTATGGATGTTGTTTCATTTGATACATTAACTAATGGAACAACTACTGTTTTAAATAATGGATTCACTGCGCCAACTAATAAAAAGTTTAATGGTTGGAACACGGATAAGAATGGCAATGGTACTGCGTTTGAGATTGGAGAGCAGATCGGTGTAGATAATCTTAGCTCTATTAACAATATTCTATATGCTCAGTGGACTGATATTGATGCTAAACTAAATGTTGCTAATAATGAAAAAATTTATGATGCAACTTCATTAAGCTTTGTAGCAACAGTAACTGGAGTAGATGCTACAGGATTTGTAGTGAACTATAAGATTGGTGAAGGTGAGTGGACAACAACTGCACCAAGCATCACTAATGTCTCGGAAAGTACAACAGTTTCTGTTAAAGCAGTTAAAGAGGGCTGCACTGATCTTATAGGTTCATATTCTTTAACAATTAAAAAAAGACCAGTAACCTTTACAGGAGAAACAGCTACTAAAGAATATACTGGCAATAAGATTACATTAAACGGATATACTGTAAGTTCTGGTGATAAGAAAGGCATTATTTCTGGACATACATATGAGATTGCTGCAACTTCTGAAGGAACAAATGCAGGCACTTATGCTGGAACAATCACAAAAGCAGATGATGTTAAGATTATTTCTGGCAATGAGAATGTTACAGACAACTATGACATTACAACGAGTATAGGAAGCCTAACAATCACACCAGTGACAGATGAAGTGGTAGTAAAAATCACAGGCAACCATGACAGTAAGGTCTATACAGGATCAGCGCAGAGTGTCAGCGGATATACAACAGATGTAGACAGCAAGACAATCAATGTTGCGCTGAATAAAGCAGGCACAGATGTAGCGACAGGTACAGATGCAAATCATTATGTTATGGGACTGACAGAGTCATCTTTCACAGTGACCTCAGACAACTACAGCAACATCAAGGTAGTGGTCACAGATGGATATCTTGACATCACACCAGTGACAGATGAAGTGGTAGTAAAAATCACAGGCAACCATGACAGTA
>CALEMD010000161.1 GCA_937902945.1 uncultured Erysipelotrichaceae bacterium
GTGCAGTGGCTGCCTATCTTCTTAAAAAGCAGGGACATGATGTCACCTGCGCTTTTATGCGCAATTGGGACTCACTGACCAATGATGATATTCAAGGCAATCCAACATTGAACGAAGAGGTTTGTCCACAGGAACAGGATTATAATGACGCTAAAAAGACTGCTGACAGACTTGGTCTTAAACTTCTGCGCGTGGATTTTATAGAGGAATACTGGCAGAATGTGTTTCATACATTTCTTGATGAATACAGAAAGGGGCGCACTCCTAATCCCGATATACTTTGCAATAAATATATAAAATTCAGCAGTTTCATGAAATTTGCTGAAAAAAATGGCTTTGATACTGTAGCAACTGGTCATTATGCCAAAATATTCTATAAAGATGGTATGTACTTAATAGGCAAGGCTAATGACAGAAATAAAGATCAATCTTATTTTCTCTGTCAGATAGATAGAAGCTGCCTCAGTCATATACTGTTTCCGCTTTCCGACATTTCAAAACCGGAAGTCAGAAAAATTGCCGAAGAACTTAATCTGGATATTGCTCACAAAAAAGATTCGACAGGCATATGCTTTATCGGTGAACGGCATTTTCGCGAATTTTTAAGCAATTATCTGCCTATGAAACCGGGGAAAATCTTAAATCTCTCCAATAAGAATGTAGCAGGAACACATCAGGGAGTTCTCTACTACACAATCGGTCAGAGAAAAGGACTTGATATTGGCGGAACTGGCCCTTATTTTGTTGTAGGCAAGAATATAAAAACAAATGAACTGTATGTTGTTGACAGCAGACATGAACAGCTGCTGTATTCTGATTCCTGCATCATAAGCAATATGAATATCCTTGCAGATTTTCAGCAGCCAATTGACTGCAATGCAAAATTCAGATATCGACAGAGCGATAATCCTGTTCATCTATCCAAACTGGATGATAACAGATGGCTTGCAGAGTATCCGCAGAAAGTCAGAAGTGTTACACCTGGTCAGGAAGCAGTATTCTACGATGGCGATATCATGCTTGGCGGAGGAGTAATTGACCGTGTATTTTTAAATTCTGCAGATATGCAGACAATTATTGAAGGAGAGGCGGCTGAAATTGAACGATGAGATTCTGAAAAATCAGATTGTTATCACCGGTCAGATTACCCATGTTGTCTTTCGCAGTGAAGAAACAATGTATACAGTTGCTAAGTTTAAGAAGAATGATCTTGATGAAAAGCAGATAACCATTACAGGAATTATGCCGCAGATCGAAAAAGATACAGTCTATGAAATCAGCGGTTCCTATACAGAACATCCTCGCTATGGAATGCAATTTACGGTGTTTGGATATAAACGCCTGCTGCCGAGTGAATCTGAAGGAATAGTCAGATATCTTTCAGGTCTGCAATTTCCTGGAATCGGTCATAAAACTGCGCAGAGAATTGTTGATACGCTAGGTGATTCGTGTCTCGAAGATATGAGGAAAGATCCATCATGTCTTGATTCAGTCGAACATCTAGGAAAAGATAAGATACAGACAATCATCGATGGGCTGAAACAGGATCAGGATGGAATGGATGATCTTGTACAGTTTTTGAATGTGCAGGGGATAGGAATGCGCAATCTTATCCGTCTGAACAGAGCTTATGGCAAAGAAGCACTGGATAAGCTGAGAGAAAATCCATATAGAGTCATAGAAGAATGTGATGGATTTGGATTTAAAACAGCGGATAGGCTTGCGATGAGTCTTGGATTTGCTAAAGACGATCCTAGACGCATCTATGCGTATCTGATAGCTTTAACAAATGATATATGCATGAGAACCGGTGATTCATATGTTCAAAGACCAATTCTAGAAGAGACATTCTTTGAAAAAATGAACGGCTTAGATGCAGATTTTGATGATCTTCTCAACCAGGCTTTATCATCACTTTCATTAATTCAGGAAGATGAACGTATTTATCCTGCTGTTCAGTATAATGCGGAGACTGTAATAACTGAATTCTTAAAGCATTTTCCTGAAGAAGAAACTGAAGCGTATGATGAATCTATTGCGGAAAAGTATCTTGATGCAATGCAGAAAGATATTCAGATTGATTATGATAAAGATCAGAAAAATGCGATTTCTGCATTTTTGAAAAATCCTTTTCTAATTCTGACAGGAGGACCGGGAACAGGAAAAACCACTGTTGTCAGAGCTATGGTTACAATGTTCAAAATGCTCTATCCAAACGCACAGATTACATGCTGTGCACCAACCGGAAGAGCTGCTAAGCGTCTAGCAGACCTGACTGAAAGCAGTGCAGTGACAATTCACTCGCTTCTGAAATGGGATCTTGAAACTAATACATTTGGAATGAACAAGGATAATCCGGTTCTTACTGATCTGCTGATTGTTGATGAGTTTTCAATGGTTGACGCAAATCTCTTTGCCCATCTCCTTGATGCATCAAGACACGCTGGGAAAATCTGTATCATTGGAGATGAAGATCAGCTTCCTTCTGTTTCCTGCGGATGTGTTCTTCGAGACTTGCTTGACACAGAACTCTTTCCTCTAATCAGATTGACGCATATATACAGGCAGAAACAAGGCAGTGATGTTATTACACTAGCTCATCAGATTCATGAAGGAAAAGTAGATTTCAGTGAATTGCAGCAGAATGTTGCATTTCTTGAATGCGAACGTTCTGATATTAAGCAGAATATTATTGCAGTTGTTAAAAACGCTATCAGCAAGGGATATGATCTGAATGATATTCAAGTTCTCAGTCCAATGTATCAAGGTCCTGAAGGAATTGATATTTTGAATAATGCACTGCAGGAAGCTTTCAATCCATATCAGAAGAGTAAATCGCAGCTTCAGGTAGGTTATACAAAATTCCGGATAAATGATAAAATACTGCAGCTTAAGAACCAGCCTGATGATGATGTTTACAATGGAGATATAGGTATACTTGAAGATATATTTACAGCCGAAGAATCTGAAACACATCGAGCGACAATAGTTGTTCGCTTTGATAATGCGGTTGTGGAATATAATCCAGATAATTTTCAGAATATTACTTTGGCCTACTGTATTTCTATTCACAAATCACAGGGAAGCGAATATCCAATTGTGATAATACCTGTAACAATGGGACAGAGAATCATGCTTCAGAGAAAGCTTCTCTATACTGGAGTTACCAGAGCACGGAATTCTCTGATACTGATGGGTGAAAAAGATGCCTTTCAAAGAGGCATCGAAACTCTCGACAAGCATATCAGGCAGACAACTCTGACAATGCGATTGAAAAGAAATGAAGTACTCTTATGAGTACTTCATTTTGATAGCAGAGCTTTATCATCTGAGAATTCTTCACCGCTGGCTTCTTCAAATTTTTTAAGAAGATATTCAACTGTCAGATTCTGCTTTTCTTCTTTGCATACATCCAATATGATTTTGCCTTCATACATCATAATCAGACGGTTGCCATAAGCTATAGCATCACGCATATTATGCGTAACCATCAGCGCAGTGAGATTTGATCTGTCAATGATGCGTTCAGTCAGATCAAGCACCTTCTTTGCGGTCTTTGGATCTAAGGCAGCTGTATGTTCATCAAGCAGCAGAAGCTTAGGATTTTGAAAGGAAGCCATAAGAAGAGTCAGTGCCTGTCTTTGACCGCCGGAGAGAAGTCCAACCTTGTCATGAAGTCTATTTTCAAGTCCGAGATCGAAGGACTGCAGTTCGTGATGAAACATAACACGCTCTTCATTGGTTATGCCCCAACGAAGCGACCGCGATTTTCCGCGTCGGTTTGCCATCGCCAGATTCTCTTCTATTTCCATGTCAGCAGCAGTGCCTTTCATAGGATCTTGAAATACACGGCCGATATATTCTGCTCTTATGTATTCAGGCAATTTTGTCAGATTGATGTCATCAAGAATTACAGTGCCGCTGTCACTGGGATATACACCTGCTATAAGATTCAGGATTGTGCTTTTGCCAGCACCGTTGCCGCCAATCATTGTAACAAAGTCCCCATCATTGAGTGTTAAAGAAAGGTTTTCAAGTACTTTGTTTTCATTGACTGTACCTGGGTTGAATGTTTTTGAAACACTATTCAATGTAAGCATTTCAGCAGCCTCCATTCTTTGTCTGTGGATGAGAAGCTTTTTCCATGATCACAGGTATGCTCAGGGCAACAGCCACAAGGATGGCGGTAAACAGCTTCAGATCATCTGTATTGAGACCCATCTGCAGAACAACGGCAACTACAATTCTGTAAATCATTGATCCCATTACTATCATCATCAGGCGTATTGCAAAATTCGTTTTTTTACGGATCATGGTTTCGCCGATTATAATTGAAGCCAAGCCGATGACAATCGCTCCAGTTCCCATCTTAACATCTGCGTAACCTTGAGATTGTGTTACCAAAGCACCGGAGAGGGCAACAAAAGCATTAGAAATCATCAGTCCAAGAATCTTGGCGGTGTTGGTGTTTACACCCAGTGATCGTACCATGTTCTCATTAGAACCTGTCGCTCTGATTGCGGAACCGATTTCAGTTCCAAAGAACCAATACATCAGTAGAATTGCTGCCAGTGCCATAACTAGACCTACTGTCAGAACTGCTGTATCCTGAGAACAGCCAGTTGCAGAAGAGATCATTTTGAAAATAGTGTCTGTACGTATCAGCGGAAGGTTGCTTCTTCCCATGATTCTTAAATTAATTGAATAGAGACTTAATTGAGTAAGTATTCCCGCCAGTATTGCAGGTATTCTGCATTTTGTATGGAGGAACCCAGTAAGCAGACCGCCAGCTGCACCGGCAGCGGCAGCTAATACCAATGCAATCCATGGATTTATGCCTGCGGTTATCAATGCTGCAAGTGTACATCCGCCCAATGCGAAAGTGCCATCTACGCTTAAGTCAGCAATATTCAAAAGGCGATAAGTGATATAGATGCCTAATGCCATTACGCTCCACAGAATGCCCTGACTGATCGCATCCTGTGCTGCTAGAAATATACTGTTCATGGTTTACTTGACTATAACTGCTTTTGCGAGCAGATCTTCAGGAATAGTAAGTCCTAATTCATCGGCTGCTGTCTGATTGATTGTCAGTTCGCATTCTTCAGTAGGAAGATACTCAATCGGCATGGATGCAGGGTCAGCACCTTTAAGAATCTTGACAGCCATTTCACCGGTTTTATATCCAAGATTGTAATAATCGATACCGTATGATGCCAGTCCGCCGTTCTCGACCATTCCGCTTTCTCCAACGATGACAGGCAGATTGTTAGCATTGCATACCGATGCTACATTTGCCATACCTTCTGCTAAAAGATTGTCTGTAGGGATATAAACTGCGTCTACTTTTCCAACCATTGATTGGGCAACAGACTGTATAGAATTGGAATCCGTGACAGTAAATTCAATCGTTTTAAGACCAGCAGCTTCAGCTGCTTCTTTAGCAATTGCAGCCTGGAAAATACTATTGTCTTCAGAACCCGTGTACATGATTGCAATTGTTTCAGCTTCCGGAAGAAGCTGCACAAGAAGATCGATCTGCTGCTGAACAGGGGTCAGATCTGAAGTTCCTGTGATATTGCCGCCAGGTGCAGTATTGCTTTCAACAAGACCGCTTGATTCAGGGTCTGTGACAGAAGTGATGACAACTGGTATATCTGTCGTTTTTGCTGCTACAGCCTGTGCAGCAGGGGTGGCATTGGCAAATATCAAGCTGACTCCCTCATTGATAAGCTTGTTTGCGATTGTTTCACAGTTGCTAAGATCTCCCTGCGCATTCTGAAGATCAAAAGTCAGATTCTTTCCTTCGACATAACCGTTATCAGAAAGTGCTGTCTTAAACCCTTCGGTTGCCCGATCGAGTGCAGCATGTTCCATAAACTGAATGCCGCCGATCATTACTGAATCAGATTCAGATGATGATGCAACAGAACTGTTCGGTGATGCGGAAGCACTTCCTGATGAACATCCTGCCAGTGAAGCACTGACCAGCAGGCATAATATCATTTCCCCAATTTTTTTCATATTTTCATCCTCCCTGAAAACATTTTCAATACTGTATCATTTTATTACATTACTTTTTACCGGTCAATGCTATTCATGCATATGAGAAGCGGTAAAAAGTCAGCAATTGCTTCCTTCATATTAATAAATGTGCTAAAATAGCAAAGAAATCGATGATGAAGACGAGTAATTGCTGCTGCGGATTACAGAGAGAAGGTGCTGCTGGAAAACCTTCATCCATGCACAATGAAGCTGCTTCTAAGAGCGCTTAATAGGCGACGCTGCCAGCGTTAAAGGACATTGAGGTGCGTGCTTGCTTAAGCACGAATCAGGATGGTACCGCGTATATACGTTCCTGAATTCAGGAACTTTTTATTTGGAAAAGAGGACAAATATGAAACAGAAACAATTAACAGGCAATCAAGTAAGACAGATGTTCCTTGATTATTTCAAGTCGAAAGAACACATGATTGAACCAGGTGCAAGTCTGATTCCTCACAATGATCCAACACTTCTTTGGATCAATGCCGGAGTTGCGGCTCTGAAAAAGTATTTTGATGGATCTGTCAAACCTGCATGCAATCGAATTGCCAACGCGCAGAAAAGCATTCGTACAAATGATATTGAAAATGTAGGAAAGACTGCAAGACACCATACATTCTTTGAGATGCTTGGCAATTTTTCCATCGGCGATTATTTCAAAAAGGAAGCTATTCCATTTGCGTGGGAGTTTCTGACTTCACCGGAATGGATAGGCTTTGATCCGAATAAGCTGTATATCACAGTATATCCTGATGATACAGAAGCTTATGACATATGGACAAAGGTATGCAAAGTCAATCCTGATCATATTCTGAAGTCAAAAGACAACTTCTGGGAAATCGGAGAGGGACCTGGCGGGCCGGATACTGAAATATACTACGACCGCGGTGAAAAATATGATCCGCAGAAGATAGGGGAAAAACTGTTCTTTGAAGAATTGGAAAACGACCGCTACATTGAGGTATGGAATGTAGTCTTCTCTCAGTATGACTGCAAGCCTGGAACATTGCCGCGCACTCAGTATAAAGAACTTCCTCAGAAAAACATCGATACAGGAATGGGACTGGAACGTCTTGTCTGTCTGATTCAGGATGGCGAGACAAATTTTGACACGGATTTTTTCCTGCCGATTATAAAAGCTGCAGAACAATACTCTGATTATCCATATGAAGGACAGTACAAAATGGCATACAGAGTCATTGCGGATCATATAAGAACAGTAACATTTGCTATTGCAGATGGTGCTTCTTTCTCAAATGAAGGACGTGGATACGTACTTAGAAGAGTACTGAGAAGAGCAGTCAGATATGGAATCAGTCTTGGAATAAAAGGCGCTTTCATGTATAAGCTTGTTCAGGTTGTTGCCGATAACATGAAGGACTTCTACCCTTATCTTGAAGAGAAAGTTGCTTTGATATCACAGCTTGTAAAAACTGAAGAAGAAGCTTTTCAAGCTACACTTGCGAATGGCGAATCACTTCTCAGAACTGAATTGAAAAAAGCTGAAGATACAAAAGAACTACCCGGAGAAGCTGTATTCAAACTGTATGACACATATGGATTTCCTAAAGAATTAACATGTGAAATTGCCAGCGATGCAGGATATCATGTTGATCTTTCTGGATTTGATAGAGAAATGGCACAGCAGAAGGAACGTGCTCGTACAGCAAGAGGAGACCTTCAATCCATGACCAGTCAATCAAAAGACCTAATGGATTTCACCAAGGAGTCTGTATTTACCGGCTATGAATCCATGAACTGCAGCGGTAAAGCGATTGGCTTGTTTATGGATGGTGTCAGAGTGTCTGAACTTACTGACAGCGGAGATGTCATCATGAATGAAACCTGTTTCTATGCTGAATCCGGAGGACAGACTGCTGATACAGGCAAGCTGAATAATGATACATTCAGCGCAGATGTAACAGATGTACGCAAAGCGCCTCATCAGCAGCATATGATGCATGTTGAAAACATACAGGGTGTTCTGCACGAAGGCGATGAACTATCAGGACAGATCAACGTACAGCAGAGACTTCTAACTAAGGCAAACCACTCATCTCTGCATCTATTGCAGGCAGCTTTGATTCAGGTTCTTGGCAATCATATAGCACAGGCTGGATCTTACTGCGGCAAGGATTATGCAAGATTTGACTTTACCCATTTCAAGAAAATGAGTGAGGAAGAAATCAGACAGACTGAAGCAATAGTGAATACTATGATCAATGCAGATGCTGCTGTCAAAACTGAAATTCTGCCAATTGAAGAGGCAAAGAAAACGGGTGCAATCGCGCTGTTTGATGAAAAGTATGGAGAGAATGTACGCGTTGTATCCATGGGCGAATTCTCCCGTGAGTTCTGCGGCGGAACGCATGTTTCAAATACAGGTGAGCTTGGCGTCTTCAGAATTGTTTCTGAGGAGAGCATTGGGTCAGGCGTCAGAAGAATTACCTGCGAAACAAAGATGAAAGCCTACACCGATTTTGCAGACGACCAGAAATATCTTCTGGAATCTGCGCAGATGCTCAAAATGAGTTCGGCATCGGGATTCAAGGAAAGACTGCAGATGCTGCTTGATGAAAATGCACAGCTTCATAAAGATAATGAAGCACATAAACAGAAAGAAATGATTCTGGAAGCTGATCAGAAGCTTAGTCAGAAAGAGGAAATCAATGGTATCAATGTACTGATTCTTTCTGTATCAAACCCAGATACCAATGCCTTAAAGACATATGCTGAGACTCTGCGAAACAGAATGAAAGATGGACTTGTTTTCATCAGCAGCGTTGCTGATGATAAAGCATCATTTATCTGTGCCAGCAGCAAAGCTGCAATCGAAAAGGGACTTAAAGCAGGAGATATCGTTAAAGCTGCAGCTGCAGTGACAAACGGAAAAGGCGGAGGCCGTCCGGATATGGCGCAGGCAGGCGGAAGAGACATCGATTCTGTTGACAAGGCAATTGCTGAAGTAAGGGCACTGATCCTCAGCAAACTGAATGCATAAGCATTAGAACATGCGATTCAGCCTATACTTTTCATGTTCTTTGTTCTAGAATAAACATATCAGGAGGCATGATATGACGAAGAGTGATGTGACAACAACAGTAAGCTTCAATGCGGATCAGGTTAGACGTGAAAATATATGTCAGGTCCTGAAACTTGTACAGCAGGCACTTGAAGAAAGAGGCTATAACGCCATCAATCAGATGTCGGGATATTTAATTTCCAATGACCCTGCATATATTTCAAGTCATAAAAATGCCCGCAGCATTATTCAATCTGTTGAAAGACATGAAATCATCGAAGAACTAGTAAGATTTTATTTGGAGGAACATAAATAATACATGAGAATTTTAGGGCTGGACCTTGGCAGCGTTACATGTGGAATTGCAATCAGCGATCCGCTTGGAATGATTGCAAGAGCATATGAAACTGTCCGTTTTACAGAAAATGATTACGAAACTGCAAAGAACAGAGTAATTGAAATTATGAAGATGGAACAAGTTCAGGAAATTGTTCTTGGTCTGCCTAAACACATGAATGGTGATATAGGTATTCGCGGTGAAGTCAGTCAGGATTTCAAACAGATGCTTCTTGATGCAGGAAGTGTTCCCGTTGTTCTATGGGACGAACGTCTTACAACTAAGGCTGCTGAACGGATTCTTATTCAGGCGGATCTTTCCAGAAAGAAGCGCAAAAAAGTAATAGATCAGATGGCAGCCGTGCAGATACTGCAAAGCTATTTGGATTCAAAATAAGGCGTATAACGCCTTTCTTTATGAGGAATACTATGCATACAGATGAAAATGGAAAATTAACAATTACAGATGAAGACGGCAATCAAAAGGAGATGGAGATAATCCTTACTTTTGATGATGACAAGAGCGGTAGAAAATTTGTTTTGTTTTCTGACCCTGCAGATCCCGATTCACAGGTATATGCCTATACATATGATGAAGATGGAAACATGGATGCATTGACATCGGATGACGACTGGCAGATGTGTGAAGAAGTACTTGCCGCATTCCAAGACGAAGAGGGACTTCACGAAAATGGCTCAGAAAAAGAAGCGTAAGCTTAAGGTTTTGAATCTATTGCTGCTGATTGCAATTGTTTTAGCGATTGCAGCTGGCGGGCTATGGTTCACATATCAGCAGAATATCAAACCTGTTTCATCAGCTGATGAAACTGTTCTTTTTGAAGTATCATCAGGTACCAGCGCTAAGAATACGGCTATAGAACTTGAAAAACAGGGCATTATCAAAGATAGCACTTCAGCATATGTATATATGAAACTGAATAATCTTGGTGACATTAAGAGCGGTACATACGACTTGAATAAAAGCTGGGATGTCAAACACATACTGACAGTTTTAAATGATCCTACAGCAGCCGCTGTAAATACCGTTTCTATAACAATTGTTGAAGGGGACTGGGCAAAGGACATTGCTGCTAAGATAGAAGCAGAGACAAATGTTACTGCCGATGAACTGCTGACTCTGTGGAATGATGCTGATTATCTTGCATCACTGAAAGACAGATATGCATTCATAACGGATGAAATGTTTTCTGACAGTGTCAGAATTTATCTGGAAGGATATCTAATGCCAGATACATATATTTTCTACAAAGAGACAGATGCTAAATCCGTTACCGAAAAAATACTTGATCAAACTGAAATCGTTTTTGAAAAATACAAACAGCAGATTGCCGACAGCGGCTATTCTACACATCAGATTTTCACTTTAGCCAGCATTGTTCAGTATGAAGCTTCTACAGAAGAAGACATGAAAATGATCGCAGGAGTTTTCTACAATCGATTGAATATCGATATGGCACTGCAGTCCAGCGTTACTGTATGCTATGCAATTGATTTTGAAAAACAGACAGACAATTGGACAGCATGTGAAGTAAACAACGATTTTGAATCGCCTTATAATACGTATAAATATACTG
>CALEMD010000162.1 GCA_937902945.1 uncultured Erysipelotrichaceae bacterium
AGGTATTATCAGGTAAACGCTACCCGTGTTGCTTTTAAGTTGGAAATTAACGAGCCGGCATAAGAGCCGGTTTTTCTCTGCTTCAAGTAGTATAATAGGGACAGTGCAGAAGGAGAATATTTATGGATTACGATAAGAATAGAAATGAAACAGAAGAAGATCTTGATGAAGATGTCAAGACCAGGCAGGAACTGATTGAAGAAGCAAAAAAGATAGATCCTGATGCCAGCTGGGATGACACAATGAAAGCAGTCTCAGATCTTCGTCGGAGATGGAAGAAGATAGAAAACTGGGGATCTGCATTTGAAGAAGACATGAACGATGAATTCAACAGTGTCATGGATGCTTTGTATGCAAAGAGAAATGCTGGATATGCAGATGTGCAGAAAATCAAAAAGGAATTGATTGCCAGAGCTGAGAAGATCAATTCATCTACTGACTGGAAGAAAACCAATGAAGAGATGAATGAACTGATGAACCAATGGAAGGCTGCCGGATCTGCGGGCCGGGATATGGATGACACTCTCTGGACGGATTTCAATGCTGCCAGACAGAAGTTCTATGACCGCAGAACAGAGAACAGGGCACAGATGCAGAGCGGGTTCGACAACGCAAAGCAGGAAAAGGAAGCAATTATTCTCAAAGCTAAGGAACTTGAAGCAAGCGATGACTGGAAGAAGACCGGTGATGCATTCAAGGAATTGATGGAACAGTGGCGCAGTTGCGGCAATGCAGGCCGTGATAATGATGATGCTCTCTGGGAACAGTTTTCAGCAAGCCGCAAGAAGTTCAATGATGCCAGACAGGCACATTTCGATGAGATGCGCAGCAAGTGGTCCGTCGTTGAAGAAGAAAAGAAGAAGATTGTGGCAGATGCAGTGAAGATTGCATCTGATAAGGCATACAGCCGTGAAAATACTGCCGCTTTGAAGGAACTGGCTGGAAAGTGGAAGGCAGCCGGAGCATGCGAAAGAGAAAAAGATGAAGCGCTCTGGAAGGAATTCCGCAAAGCCAATGATGATTACTTTGCCGGACTTCGTGCATTCAATGAGCAGAAGCATACCGAATGGCGCAACCGAATGATTGAAAACCGGAACAGAAAGATGGATCTGATTGAACGTCAGAGACGTTCAGTAGCACACATGCAGGAAGAACTGGTTGGTATACTTGCAGAAGCAGACATGGAAGAAATGAAGGAAGATATCGAAGATAAGCAGGCCTTCATCAAGGAACTGGAAGAGCAGCTGGCTGACATGGATCAGCAGCTTCGTCAGAAGTAGGCACTTTTGATTAGATGTGGTAAACTTCCAGCATGAATACACAGATAAAGATGATTCTTTTTGATATTGACGGAACTCTCCTGTCAAAGCAGACACAGCGTCTCAGTCCTGCCATTATTGCTGCATTTCATCATCTGCGTGGGTTGGGCATCAGGCTGTTTCTGTGCAGCGGAAGAAACGAAACAGAAATCAAAAGTCTGGGACTTGCAGATGATTTTGCATTTGATGGCTATGTTCTGCTGAATGGCGGTCTATGCATAGTGAATAATGAAACGGTATATCAATCTGTTATTTCTAAAGATACGATTCATACACTGTTTCAGTATATGAATGACAAGCATCTGCCATTCACACTTGCTCTTCGCAGTGAACAGTATCTTTCGTCTTTGGATGAAAGGGCAGCGGAGGCTTATCGCTTCATTCATACACCGATTCCGGAAATCAGAGATCCAATGGCATATATAGATGTGCCTATCTTTCAGCTGAATCCTTTTGTGGATGAGAATACGATGAAAGAAATCATGGAATATGCACCTGGCTGCAAGTATACAAGCTGGTATCCATATGCCTATGATCTGATTCCTGAAAACAGCGGCAAAGCAGCAGGAATACTGAAACTGTCTGAATTGCTGGATATACCTGTTGCGGATATGATGGCATTTGGCGATGATGAGAATGATATCGGCATGATGGATACAGTTGCCTATCCAATTGCAATGGACAATTCCAATCCGATTGTATTTGAACATGCGATATATAGATGCGGCAACGTCGATAATGATGGGATTCTCGATGGACTGAAACAGTATCATCTTCTCGATGACTGAATAGGAGGATATATGGAATACAGACGTTTCAAGGACAAGATACTTGTAAGAATGGATCCAAAGGATGAAATACTGCATGCAGTCATGCAGATAGCAGAAAAAGAAAAGATCGAACTTGCTGAATGTTCAGCATTGGGAGCAGTCAATGATTTTACGGTTGGACTATCTTTCCAACCATTATGCATTTCCGGCTGAGATTGTATCACTTTGGGGAACTGTTTCAAAGAAGGACGGAAAACCATATCTTCATATTCATATGAGTGCTGCCGATGGTTCTGGAAAGGTATACGGAGGCCATCTGAATGAAGCATATATCAGTGTGACATGCGAAATGGTCATTACCCTGATTGATGGTCATGCTGATCATCGCTTAAGCGAAGAGACAGGCTTGAATATACTTGATTTTGAAAGATGATCAGTTTCTGTAGGCAAAATAATCTGTCCCATAGATCATTGAACTGATCTTGAACATATTCTGCACCTTGGCATTTGTATCAGCAATATAGGTTTCATCTGTTTCATATCCTTCTGCTGGTTCAAATGTTTCTGTATCGGCATAATAGATGCCGTGTTCACTGACCCAGTCGCCATTGGTAAAGATGGCGATTTTTTCTTCTCCTCCAAAGTAATCAGTGCCAACGTAATAGCGGGGATCATAATCAAGGTCAAACATATTTGCTAATGTTGGCAGCATATCAAAGGTGCTGTTCACCTCAGTAAATGTCTCTGCATCAATTTCAGAATTGTATATGAAGAACGGAGTGACATCTTCATTGAGTCCTAGCGAGCGGTCAAATTGAGTCGTGTATTCAACAAGTTGCGAAATGCTTGTTTTCAGCGGGTGGTGATCCGCAAACATGCAGATGACAGTATCTTCCAGTTCGCCGCTTTTCTCCAGCTCATCCAGCAGATATTCCATGGCTTTGTCAAGTTCCATGGCCTTTGAAAGATAACGTTTGATATTGAGTGGATAATCAGGATGAACCGCATTGACTTCATCTAGGTACTTGTCTCCTAGAGTGCTTGATTCATCATATGGGAAGTGCGTACTGGAAGTAATGATAAAGGCGAAGAAAGGCTCTTCAGATGAGAAGTGGGGAATCGCTTCTTTCATCAGGTCCACATCACTTTGCCAGCCCTGGATAATATCAAAGCTCATATCATCAATATTATAGTAATTGTCACAGCCGGAATTGCTGTACAGAACACGTCTGTCATAATACTGATCTTCCCAGTTGTGATAGGCAGAAGTACTGTATCCGCTGTTCTTGAACAGCTGATAGATGGATTCACTGTAGGTGTTGTTTTCATACTGATTCGGAGTGCATACATCGGATTCCGGAACCAGTGACATCAGCCCTATGAATTCAGATTCGCCGGTTGTGCAGCTGTATTTCGGAGTGTAGTGATCCGTGAAGTTCCATCCTTCCTGCTGCATCATGTACAGAGTAGGTGTCAGTTCAGGGTCGATGGCAATATAGTCAAAAGCTTCAACAAGTATATAGATGAGATTCTTGCCGGCAAATACACCGGTCATTTCGTTCTTCTGACTGATGGAGCGGTTCATCAGATAGGAATCGATGGTCTGTATGGTTTCGTTCGTTTCCGCTTCAGCCAGTTTTTTCCATTCTGTATCATCTATGATGCGGGGTGTCAGACCATCTTCATCAATCGCTTCTTCAGAAGCACTTGGTGCGGCAGTGGATGCAGACGCAGTACTCTCTGCACTCAGTGTGCTTTCACTGCTTGAATCGGCAAAGATATCACGCAATAGATATCTGCCTGTACCGAATTCACGGATGCTTTTCTCTATGAATTTTGGATAGGCATATAAGGAAATCAGAGATGCTGACATGGAATTGACGACTGCGACATTCAGACATACAGCGCATATAATGACAGCAGAAAACAGTTTCCAGTGACCTGCATCAGCAGTCATTGGGGTGTGTCTGAGGCAGTATCTATGATAAACACTGCCGGCAATCGGTGCGATTAGAAGCAGAAAGTACTGCGGCTTGAGATAGCTGAGAAAGTCAATGACCGAATCAAGAATTCTGCCAGCTCCGTCACCCGCCGCATGAATTGATGTATAGTTGCCAAGGTAATCATGGAAGCCGCATTGAATCAGACTGTATATAGATATTGTATAGAGAATGACACTGACAATCCGGAAGGCGGTTTGGCGCTTGCAAACAAGTGCTGCAGATGATCCGATCAAGGATGCAGCAAGACAGAACAGAATGATTCTGAAGAAAGTCAGATCGAGAACCGTCTGCCCATGAAGAAGGCGGAAGACAGCTTCTATATAAATCAGCCCGATCAGCAGCTCCAGGAAACACTGCAGGAAGATTTTTTTCTTGTTTTCAATATCACTTATCATAATAATTCCTCATAAACAGTCCTATATTAGCACAAACTGGATCAGGCGGATGAATTGTGTGCAGTTCACAAGAAACCCTCTCTCAGGTAGAATGGATATATATGACAGCATCTGTACTATGATGCCGCAAGAGGATTGTATGAAAAGAAAACAGATTATTCTGATTTGCACAGCAGTCTGCATCATCATCGGCATAGCCGCAGTCATTTTTCAAAAGAAAGCAGATACGTATGAAATCACATTGTCAGAGAATGCGACAACCGGCTATATGTGGAGCTATACCATGTCAGAAGAGGGTATTGTCGAAGAAACCTCAGCTGAATACACAAGCAGGGATAAAGAGGGTCTTGTAGGTGCAGCAAGCGATAAGACTTGGACTTTCAAGGCGCTGAAGCCTGGAAACGTGACATTGACTTTCTCTTATGCCCGCAGCTGGGAAAAGGAAGCCATTTCTACGGCAGTCTATCAGTTGAAAGTGACTGATGGTCTTCAGATTGAAGAAGTCTCTGTGACATCTGATAATAATGAATGAGCAGCTGTTTCGGGCATAACGCAGTTTCCGATATAATCGATAGAATGCAATCGTAACGGAGGCGTGCGAATGAAGAAAATCGGCTATGCAGGAACATATACAGAATCAGAAAGCAAAGGAGTCTACAGTTTTGAGCTGGAAGATGGAGTTTTAAGCAATCCAAAACTATTCGCAGAAATATGCAATCCAAAGTATCTGTGTGTAGATCATGGCAGAATCTATACACTGGCCGATTATGCAGGGAGCAGCGGAGTTACTGTTCTTGATTCAAAGGGAAAAGAGATCAGTTCTCTGTATTATGAGAATAAAACATCCTGCTTTATAGCAGTAAAAGATCATATGATCTACACAGCCAATTATCATGAAGGGACAGTCAGCCAGCTGTGCATGGACAATGGTCAGCTGCAGCTTGTCAGCCGAACATGCATACGGAACAAGGCTGGAGCTCATCAGATTCTTTTCTGGAAAGATCTGATGCTTGTGCCATGTCTGTTCCTGGATCGGATTGTGATTCTGAACATGCAGGGCATCATTGTGTCAGAACTTGTATTTCCAGAAGGAACAGGTCCAAGACACGGTGTGATCACGAAGGATCAGAAAACGCTGTATCTAGTCAGCGAACTCAGCAATGAACTGTTTACCATTGATTTAGAAAGCATGAAGATCATAAGGCAGATATCCATACTTGCGGATGGACTGACACATGTAAAGGATACGGCAGCAATCAGAATGTCTTCAGATGAGCAGTATCTGTATATATCCACAAGAACCCAGGATGTCATCTCAACTGTACGGATACATCCGCAGACGGAACTGATAGACACTGTATCGGGCGGCGGTCAGCACCCGCGGGATATTCTCTTGGCGGAGCCATATCTGCTTGTGGGCAATCGCTTTACTGATAATCTATTAAGCATGACGTTGAAAGACGGAGTACCGGCAGAAGTGAAAAGCAGTATCCGCATTCCGGAAATTGTATCAATTGCAATGGAGGACGAATAAGATGAACAGACAGTATGATTTAGGTATCATCGGCATCGGTGTTATGGGCAGAAGCCTTGCCTTGAATTTCATGGATCACGGAATTACGGTATCTGCGTATAATCGTGATGCTTCAAAGGCCAAGGCACTGCAGGAAGAAAGACCTGATTCATGCATGGCTGCCGACAGTCTGCCGCAATTGACAGAGTCGCTGAAAAAACCAAGAAGGATTCTGCTTATGGTTCCATCGGG
>CALEMD010000163.1 GCA_937902945.1 uncultured Erysipelotrichaceae bacterium
CCCCAGTTCCTGACCCCAGATCGTTTGGCTATTCCCCAACTAACTTTGGTAAGCCAGGAATCGCTTTGCTTCATTCTTTGCAATCAATGCATGCAGGTTCATGCATCGCTTCTGCCGAAGCCATTCTTCATCTTGCAGGAAGCTTCATATAATACTTTAGACAGCAGATCATCCGTTTTCTCTTTCAGCATATCGGCAGTCTTCTTATTGCGCATTTCAAGATAGTCATTGACATCCTTTGGTCTGTCTTTCAGATACTGTCTGTCTGTTTCAGTGATCAATGCATGACTTGCGGAGGACACTGCTAATTGATAGCGTTCAATATGATTGGCACATGCACTGTAATGTGCATCACTCAATGCGGCTATCAGCCTATTCTGCCAATAGAAGCTATCTGTTGATACCTTTTTTCCTGTATTGGACAGGTATGCCGGTGTCTTCGTTATATTTGTATAGAAAGGAGCCATCTCATTGAACGGATTGCTGGACATGGCAATCCATACTAGAGCCATGATCTCTTGCGGCATATACGGTCTCAGCTGCGTAAGGCCAAGGAAATTGTTGCGGCTGATTCCGATAGGACGGTATAAGCTCTTATCTGCAGTATCTCCTTTTTTCCCATATGGATCATATTCTGTACCCTGATAATGAGAACTCAGAACATATTTGATGTCTTCCACTGCAATCTTATGCTCGGGAACTAACGACCATGGCAGAGTGTCACACTCAGGCTTATTCTGTTCATTCCATTCCTTCATTGAAGGATTCAATGTCTTCAGCATATACCATGCCCGCGGTGTGTTATAGGTATGATCACTGTCTGCATGGCTTCCAAAAGCCGCACGTGCATCAAAGCTTCTGTTCTTTTTCAGCGGTGTATTGGAAATTGAAAGATCAAGATGGTTCTCTTCAATGAATTCAATCATATCTGAAGAGCACATGCTGTTTTTCTGTGCGGAGAATGCATCTGCAAGATCGAGATAATCAATGCCCTGCTGATTTGGCATGACCACATACTGATCATCCGGAACTCTCTTTGCAATCCAGTGATGTCCGCCGATGGATTCAAACCACCATATTTCATTGACATCCTGAAAGGCAATGCCGTTCATCTCATAGGTTCCATATTTCTGCAGCAATGAGCCAAGACGCAAAACGCCTTCTTTTGCACTATGTATATACGGAAGAACAATAGTCAGAAAGTCTTCTTCTCCGATCCCTTTCTTATCAAGCGGATCGGCACCTAGTACACGAGGATTGCTGGTGATGGTTTCCGTTTCACTCATCGCAATATTCTTTTCGTTGATGCCGCACTCACCCCAGATTCCTTCATCCTTGATCGCATTCGGAACTGCAGTATAGCGCAGCGGATTCTTTGGCAGATCAATCTCCACCTTAGAAATCACTGACTTATAATGAACCGGCTGGTCCTTCGGATTGACCGCAATAAACTTCTTTACTGTAAACTGACCGGAAGGCGAATCCTCATTGCGGGCCATCATTGTGGAGCCGTCATAGGATGCTTTATTCCCTACTAATATTGTTGTACATGGCATATGTCTGCCTCATCTTTCTATCATTTATTCTACACTCTTGATCAGTGCCAGCACTTCATCCTTAATCTCAGCATTTACTTTCAATGCATGCTCACGGCTGTCCTGATTTGAATAGAAGTAGAACTTGATCTTTGGTTCTGTTCCGGAAGGCCGTATGGCAAACCAGGAACCGTTCTTCAGGAAGTATTTCAGTGCATTCTGCGCAGGGATATCTTCATATCCATTCTGATAATCAATAATATGATCGACTTCACTGCCGGCCACTGTATGCATCGGATTCTGCCGTATCCATTTCATCATTCTCTTGATGCGTTCCGCACCTGGTATTCCTTCCAGCACAATATTCGGTTCATCCTCTGCAAAGTAGCCATACTTTGCATAAATGTCCTGCAGTACATTCCAGAGTGTCTTGTTCTGCTTTCTGTAATATGCGGCCGCTTCAGCAACCAGCATGCCGGCAGAAATACCATCCTTATCGCGGATATCCTCACAAGCTGCATACCCTACTGACTCTTCATAGCCGAATATATATGTGTAGCCGTGTTCATGAAGATATGGAATCTTTCCGCATATGTTCTTGAACCCAGTCAGTGTTTCAAACATTGTGACGCCATATGCTTCCGCCATGATAGTTGAAAGAGTGGAGGTAACAATCGACTTGATCATCGCTCCCTTTTCAGGAAGTGTGCCCGCATCCTTATGTCCTTCCAGCAGATAGTTGACTAAAAGATATCCAGTCTGATTTCCATTCAGAGGAATATAGTTGCCATCATCATTGCGTATTTCAATTGCAAAGCGATCCGCATCTGGATCTGTAGCCATCAAGAGCTCTGCCCCTGTCTTGCGTCCGTATTCCTCAGCCAGCTTAAAGGCCTTTGGATCTTCTGGATTTGGATATCCAACAGTTGTAAAATCAGGATCCGGTTTTTCCTGTTCCGGTACGATCGTCCATTTTCTGAACCCGCGGTCCTTCAGCATCTGTGCAAAAGGAATTGCACCGCACCCATTCAGCGGAGTATAGACAAGAGGAATATCCAGATCGAGTTCATTGCCGCTATGCACCGCAAGTTTCTCAATCCGATCAAGATACATGCGGTCATATTCAGGACCAAGTATCTCTATGAGTCCTGCAGCCTTGCCTTCTTCAAAAGAGATTTTATGCACGCCATTCCAGATATCTGTTGCCTGTATCTTTTCTGTCATGCCATCCGCTGTATCTGCTGATACCTGACAGCCATCATCCCAATATGCTTTCAAGCCATTATAAGCTTTTGGATTGTGAGATGCCGTAATATTGATGCCTGAAACAGCACCCAGCTGACGGATCAGGAATGCGAGTTCCGGTGTCGGTCTCAGACTGTCAAATGTATAAACCCGTATACCGCTTGCCGCAAGTATACATGCGGATTCTTCTGCAAATTCTTTGGAGAAGTGACGAGGATCATGGGCAATCACTACGCCTTTTTTCATTGCTTCACTGCCCTTGTCACAGATATAATCTGCAATTCCCTGCACTGCTCTTCCCACTGTATACATATTCATTCGATTTGTGCCGGCACCAACCTTGCCTCTTAGTCCGGCTGTTCCGAATGACAGATCCTGAAAGAAGCGATCTTCTTTCTCAGTTTCGTCTGTACTGATCTCAATCAGCTGTGCATGAAGCGGATCTGTTTCACTGATATGATCCACCCACTCCTGGTAATACTGCTTATAGCGTTCCATATGAAAACCTCCGTTTTTATCTCTATTGAAATTATATGACAAAATATGCGTTTCTTAGAAAGATAGTGCTTATTTATCAGTCAGAAACCTGATCAGTTTCTCTTTATCGTTATTCAGAATGAGGTTTTCATCAAAATGAAGACCTTCAATCATCTCTTCAGCCAGCTGAAATCTGCCGACACGGCTTGGATCATGCGCATCTGAATCAACAATGATCATTACGACCTGCTTCTCACATTCCGCCAGCATAACTTTGTAGTTTTCTCGGCAATTCAGCCGTTTTTCTTCTTTCAGCAAAGAGCTGTTATTCACTTCCAATGCCACATGGTACTGTTTTGCAGCCGCGACAAGTCTTTCATAATTCAGCGGTGTATGATCGTCATCCGGATGTGAAACAATGCGCACTTTGTCATTCTTCATGCATTCGATGAGATTGGATGTATTCTCTTCTCTGCCTGCGTCTTTATAGCAAAGACAGTGAATGCCGGCAATGGCATAGTCAAGATAATCGATGTATTTCTGCTCAAGTGACAGTGTGCCATCATTCAGAACATTGATTTCGCATCCATACAGCATATTCACTCCATACAGTGTTTCAGGAAGAACCGCGAAGCCGCCATAGTAAAACGGATCGCATGTGCCTGGTATTCCTGGTGCATGTTCTGTAATTCCAAGCACCTGCATTCCCATTTCTGCGGCTGCCTCTGCATTCTCTCGTATCGTTCCATATGCATGTCCGCTGACAATTGTATGCGTATGGAGATCTCCAATCAGTTTTTTCATATGCGCCTCTCGAAAAACACACTTCTGTCACTCTTTGCAGTATCCGCCAGAAATACTTTTTCAGCATCCGCCGATATAGGAATGCCTTCCCTGCCAAATGTCAGATTGTCCGTTTCTTCCCCTATGACTTTTGTCAGCGCAAGAATTTCTTCAGTATCTTCAGGTGCAGCTTCTCTGATTATCATTTCCCAATCATCTCTTTCCATTCACTGCGCGTTATGGAATAAACACATAGCTCTTCTTGGTTCACATCAATGAATTCTTTTCGCTTCGTCATTCCGTTTGCTCTTGCTGCTGCAGCGGATGGCTGGTTTTCTTTATTCATATAGGAGAATAGTTCATCATAGTCTGTATTCGCAAATGCCCAATCACGAACGGCTCTTGCAGCTTCGGTCGCAAATCCCCTGCGCCAGAAATCCCTATGGATATGATAGCCGATTTCCGGCAGTTCTTTCCCGTCAATATTCTGCATAGTCAGTCCGCAGTCGCCGATGAATCCATAATTCTTCAGATCCACTGCCCAAAGACCGAATCCATACTTCTCATAGTTCTTCAGATTCCAATCAATCCATCTCTTTGTATATGCTTCATCATATGGATGCGGATAATACTGCATAGTGATTGGATCAGAAAGAATGCTGTAAAGAGCATCAAAATCAGACATCGTATATTCTCTCAATATCAATCGTTCTGTTTCGATCATGATTGTATGTTCCTTTCAGTCAATTCTGCTTGGCCGAGTGAAATACCCAATGGCAATGATCACCAAACTGACAGCCATATATACATTGAAATGGGCTTTTGCAGCTCCGCCATATATTATCACTGCTGCCCCAATGACAGCCAGTCCTGGAATGATATAGCGCTTTGCAAAAGACAGATTCTTAAAAGCTGGCTTGACCATGACGCCGATATACAGTACAGCCAGGAAAAAATAGTTCATTACAATAGGCAGATTGTCTACTTCCAGTCCCGCAAAGATGCCAAATCCATTCAGAGACGCCATATGCAGCAATAGCATAATCAATGTAGCGACATAGCAGAATATAGAAGCATTGATAGGCGTATCATACTTTGCATTCACTTTAGACAGTGTTTCTGCATAAGGTGCATTGCTGCGCAGTGCCAATGCATAAGGAACTCTGATATAGCCAAGGATGCATCCATTGACAGTGCCAAGAATCGAAATAATCACAAACAGATAGATCACTCTCACTCCCAGGGAACCGAATATCTGTGCAGCCATAATGCCAAGCGGATCTATACCCGCAAGCACAGCATCCATATCACCGAAAGATGAGATGCCAATGTAATACAGAAGATAAATAATCGTAATAATAATCGGCGAAATGATCAGTGCTTTTGCCAGTACATTCCTTGAATCCTTGATTTCATGAGCAATGCTTGGAACAATCATCCAGCCATCCATCGCAAAGGATACCGCTATCAATGCCGCAAAAAAACCAGAAGAAGTTGCGTGATACTCACTATAGTTTTCAGCAATGCTGGAAGGATTTCCAAATGCCAGTCCAAGAATTGCCAGAACAGCCAATGATGCAACTTTGATTACCATTGTAACGGATTGGAATGTTCCAGCTTTTTTTGTCTGTATTGTATTCAGAAGATAGAATAATGTCAGATACAGAAAAGTCAGTATGAATGTATTGTTGTTTATGACACCGTTAATCAGCAGACAGTCCCATCCAAACAAACCGAATGTGTAGCTTGCGGCAACCCATGCAACCACTGCAATAATGGCAGGATAATACAGTATTGTCTGAAAGAATCCAGCTAGATAGCCAATGGTTTTCCCCCATGCTAAATCACAATAGGAAACCAATCCTCCTACTGTCTCATCTTTTTCAGCATAGTTTGATATGGTAAGACCTCCGAAGATGATGCTGAGGGCTGCCACAAGAAATGCTGAAGCACCAATCAGAATATTTCCATTTGTATCCCGCAGTATCTCCGGTGTTTTAAAAAATATGCCAGATCCTATTACGATGCCGACAATCATTGCTATCGTTGTAAACAATCCAAATTTGCGCGTAGGTTTATTCAAATCGTTCCCCATATCTATTTTTTTATTCTGTACTAAATTAACATTGATTGTTCATTATGAAAAGCATGAAAATAGCTTGAATATCAACCTAAAAGCCACACAATCAACTAAACGCAACAGAGGATAGA
>CALEMD010000164.1 GCA_937902945.1 uncultured Erysipelotrichaceae bacterium
TATCAAACGAATATGAGCTTAAAAAAATCGGTATGATAATTTGATGAGAAGCAGAGAAAGTGCCTAAATTAAGGCACTTTTCTTTATTAATAAACAAAATATAATAATTGTTATCACATAAACGTTACCTATTATCCTTTTGTTGCACATTTAATTCAGCAAAAATGCAATTGTATGTAAAAGTGTAAGATTCTATATTATTACTGTGTAGAAGAACTATAGACACTGTGGGTATCAAAGGGAGAGCGCAATATGACCAGGAAGACAAACAGAAAGAGTGAAAGATTAACTAAGGCCGCTATCATAGCAGCATCTTTCACTGCTTGCTTCCTGGCCGTCAGCTCATCACGAATCTCCGGCGTATTCGCTGACACAATTGGAAATGGTGTCAGAGATGCAAGTACAGGGTATGTAACCTGTGACAATGGCTATACATGGGAAGAATCAACTCAGACCTGCAAGATCACAGTACCTGCAGAAACAGACTGTGAAGAAGGATACATATACAGTTCTGAAGCACAAACATGTGTAGCTCCTGTATATATTACAGTAAGCGTTGAATAAAAAAGAGAACAGCGGAGTAAGTTTATCTAAACAGAGTTCCGACTGAAAAATGGTCGGAACTTTCATTTGGAAGCAAATGCAGTACACAGCAGAAAAGGAGTGCAAAAATGAAGATCAGAAAAGAAACAGATTATGCTATACGGGCAATAAGAGCATTGGCGCAGGCAGATGGAAGTGCAATGATGTCTCGAGAAATCGGCGAGAAGGAATCTATACCGCAGACATATATTCTTTCAATTATGTGCAAGCTGAAGAATGCTGGAATTGCATCAACGATTCACAAGAATGGCAGAAGAAAAGGCGGATATATTCTTTCGGCGGATTTAAGCACAGTAACTTTATATGATGTTGTATATCTATTTGAAGGAGATATACTGATCAATACATGCCTGCGGGAACAGGATGACTGTCCAAACCGCAGTACATGCACTATACATAAAGAAATGCTGAAGATTAATGATGATCTGATCCAAAGCATGAAAAGAAGATCATTGCTTGATATCTTAAGTGAGCAGTTTCAATTTGATACAGATGCTAAAGCGGATGCGAAAGTTCAATTGCGTTATCATAGCGCGTCTGCATACTGATCATGCATTTGAAAAAAGCATAATACATTAGAGTGCCTTCAAGGGTACTCTTTTTGCATGCGGCAAATGCAAACAATCAATTTGAATAAGTAATTTACTTGTAAATTAACTCGACAAGATTTAGGGAATTAGTTTTATTATAAATTCAATTAACAGAAGTATGCTTTTTATATGGTGTACACGGGGGTAATTCATGAAGAAAAATAGGATTATTGCAGCAGGACTTGCGTTTGGTCTTTTGTTTTCAAATTATCAGTATCTTCCAAAAGTATATGCTGAGCCACAGGAAGGGTCTGGTGACAATGCAACAATCGAAGTGCAATCCATTTCACCATTGGATATCAGCACAGTAACGGTTGCTGTTGGTTCAGCGATGACAGATCTTTCCTTGCCGGAATCAGTTAAAGCAGTAACAACTGAGGAAGTGGAACTGGCAATCACATGGACTGGTGATGTTAATTTCAATACATCGGGTGAGTATGTATTGACAGCAGCATTTACAGATTCTGCGTATATATACAGGTGAAATGCCAACTGTAACTGTGACAGTAAGTGATTCAGCAAAGCAGAAAGATACACTGACTATGACTCGGGAAGGACCTGCAGTGTATTCGCTTGGCAAAGTAGAAATAACCAGTGCAGTATTTGGAACTTCAGTACCTGGAGAAACTGCAGAACTGAGCGACAGTTCGCTGACAACATTGACAGTCAATATAGGCGGAGATACAGCATATACCAATCGAACACTGTCTATTCAGATACCAAAGGGACTGCGTTTGATCAGCGGCACAGGAATAGAATCAGTATCCGGCAGTTCGTATACACCGACTTCATTAACGCCAACCCAGAAACTTGTATGGGGTTTTACGGATACTGAGAATACAAAGATACCAGATTGGACAAGTGATGGCAATGCAGCTCTTGATCAGTTCTCATTAGATCTGACAAGCGGAACTGCTGTATATCATCTAAATGATGGCATCAGTGATGGTACGATCACTTTAGTGTTACAGGCTGAACCCTTTCTATATGATTACAGTCAAGCACAAATACTCGATGATATTGTGATCAAAGCCTCTGGCACAAATGGAACGGAAGATACAGACGAGCAGAGGATCGGTGTAAAACTTACCGGAGATGCGGTAAATCCAACTGTGACGATAGATGTTCCTGCAGAAACAGTTTTGGATCTTGCAAAGACAGTCAGCCTGAGTGCTG
Organism: uncultured Erysipelotrichaceae bacterium; assembly: GCA_937902945.1. GTDB lineage: Bacteria > Bacillota_I > Bacilli_A > Erysipelotrichales > Erysipelotrichaceae > Bulleidia. Next base: position 2,370 of record CALEMD010000164.1, read on the forward strand.
CAGAACCATATTCCTATTCCGAAATATCAAATACAACAGATGCATATAATAAAGCATATTTAAGCAGCTTTACTCTGACCTATCCGACGGGTGCGGTTCTTTCAAACCTTGCTGCGGGGTATTCTTTTGGTACGCCTGCTGAGAACGGGGCAGTGACTACTGTAACTGTAACGCAGGATGCGACGAGCACTTTCAATGTGTATGAGACATCTGCTGGAGTCATGTCGTTTGATGTATTATATCCTTCTGACAAATTTACAGCAGATACCACACAGACAATCAGCGTCAGCAATTATACATATAAAACCGTTGCGTTAACAGCAGGTGGATATTCTTATGTTGATCATACATTTGCCGGCCCTGCAAGCGATACTACAAATCTCGTCGCTGAAGGGGACTGGAATCCAACCTACAGCAACTATGGCAAGTACGGTGATGCTGAAGCATACAATACATTGACGAATTACCCAACCCTTGCCACAACCGAAATGGCACATAATGCAAATCGTTCATCCGATCCGGTTCGCTATCAATTTGATGCAGGTTCAGTGAATCAGGAAAACATGGATAATGTATCCGCAGTCACCATAGCATTGCCGGGTGAACAGGATCTCAGCAGCATCCATGTTGTTTTCGATGATGGCAGTGTATTGGATTGGAGTGCAGCAAGTGGTGAAACAATGCCTGGAAGCTTCAGTACAAACAATCAAGGCAAGGTCATAGGATGGAGTTACAGTGCACCAGCAGTTGATGGTGTTCCATCAAAGCATATAACTTCTGCCTATCTTGAATACAGCAAGAGTTCCTATACAAGCGGTGGAGGACAGTGCGTCGTAATAGGCCGTCCAAAGAGTGAGACACCAACCGAAGACTACAGTGAACATACATTTTCATCCTGGCAAAAACAGAATGGAGAGTGGGTTAAGATCAGTTCTCTGATCACCAATGGCTTCCGTTGGAAGACACCTGCGGAGTTCAGTTTGACTGAAACATCCCAAAGCAAGGGAAGTTATGTATATGAAGATATATTAAACAAACAAAGAGAATTGGCATCATACACTGTCAGAAATACAACAGGCAGTTCCTATGATGATCTGGTCAAGGTTGAATATACATTTGATACAGCAATGGATTCTGTAACACAGTTTAAGTTTCCATATTCAATAAAGAACTCAGTGACTGAGGCGGCTGATACAGTTCAATCATTGCAGTGGACATATGAGGGTGACGATACTGTATATACTTGGAATAAAGACAGCGGTGATCCATATCCATTTACTGCTGGAACAGATGGCGGCACCATGATAGCGTCTGACGGAAAATACTTTGCATCATTCTCTGCCATATTGTCTGACTGGAGTGCAAATACAGGTACATCTTCCGTATCCATTACAGGAGTTCCTAAAAATGTTGATGCATCAGTAGCAGCAGAATCAAAACATACTCTGACAATTTCCGCGGCAGCTGCTGATGGATCGAGTGGAAAAGTATTCTGTTCAAAGACGGCAGGCTTCAGATTGAGTAAAATAACATCCATTACCGGAACCGTTCGCGCGGCTTCACAGACAGTAACCGCAGGGACAAATACGACCTATGAAGCTCTAATATTCGGAAATAACAATTCTTATTGGAAAGGAATTACTTTTGCAGTTATGCTGCCGCCTGAACTGATACCGACAACAGACATGCAGACACTGAACTGTTATTATGAGCCGAATGACCAAGGGTATTCGAGTGCGAGTGCAACCCTAAAAAGTACAAGATCTCTTTCAAGTGCTGAATGTACATCTTTCAATCTTCCAGAAGGATCAAAAATATGGTTCTATGATCTTGATGATCAGGAACAGGCAGTAATGGGAGATTGAAAGAT
>CALEMD010000165.1 GCA_937902945.1 uncultured Erysipelotrichaceae bacterium
ACCTCTGTCATCAATGCAACAGTAGCAGGAGTTGTAAAAGCCAACCAGATGAACCCGGTCTATGACCATGTTTATGGAGGCCTGAATGGTATTGAAGGAATTCTCAATGAACGTTTTGTCGATCTGACAAACATGAGCGATGAAGAGAACCGCGTTCTGCAGCAGACACCATCTTCTGCACTTGGAAGCTGCCGCTATAAGCTGAAGAGAGACAATGTCAAAGATTTTGAGAAACTGATCAAGATCATGGATAAGTATGACATTGAAACACTGTTCTATACAGGCGGAAATGATTCTATGGATACAGTTGCAGCATTGAGCGAATATGCTGCCAAAAATAAAATTACAAATCATCGCTTTGTAGGCTGCCCAAAAACAGTTGACAACGATCTTAAGGAAACAGATCATTGCCCAGGATTTGCCAGTGCTGCTAAGTTTATCGCAACAACTGCACTGCAGACTTGGCTCGATGTCAATGTCTATACCCGTCAGGAAGTATTCATTCTTGAAACAATGGGAAGAGATGCCGGCTGGCTTGCTGCTTCAGCATGCCTGAGCGGACATGTTGATCTCTTGATTGTTCCTGAAAAGGCATTTGAAAAGGAAAGCTTCCTGAAGCAGGTCAGAAAATGCATCAAGGAAAAGAACAAGTGCTATGTAGTTGTATCTGAAGGTGCACACTATGCAGATGGCACATATATTGCAGCCGGCGAAGCAAAGAACGATGGCTTCGGTCATGCAATTCTCGGCGGAGCTGCTAAAGCTTTAGAGAGCATGATTCTATCTTCCGGTGCTGCATCACGCTGCAAGGTACAGGATCTGTCCACTGCCCAGCGCTGCCATGCATCTGAACAGTCTCTCGTTGATGTAACTGAATCATTCCGCTTAGGAATGAGTGCTCACATGCATAGCATGGATCGCACATTCACAGGCAAGATGGTTGGTATCCGCCGCCGCAAAGGAAAGAAGTATGATGTTGAATACTTCACAATCGAAGCAAACAAAGTAGCTAACTTCGTTAAGCATTTCCCTAAGGAATGGATTCTTCCAAACTATGCTGGCATCAGCAAGGAAGGCTATGATTATCTGCGTCCGCTGATTGAAGGCTCACCGGTTGTACTTATGAAAGACGGTCTGCCTGAGTATGTTACTCCATATTACATGCGCAAGGCACCGGTTAAGAAAGCCGCAAAGAAACCTGCTAAGAAGACAGTTTCAAAAAAGAAGTAAAATAATGATTATCAGAGGAGCCGATGCATGCATCGGCTCTTTTGCACTATGAGAGGTTGACACATGGAAATCAGTCTAAACAGTGAATCGGTATCAGCCGTTGAAAGAAAATGTCTGATACTGGATCAGAAACAATTTGAAGAATTCGCACGCAGTCAGAATATACCTGAACTATTGATGAACCAGAATGAGCAGGATATGTTTACAAAAATTGAATCGTTCAGTGACTGTCTAGCAGGAACAATGCGCATTCCCTCATTCGCAGATGCGCATTATGAGATCTTTCATTTTGCAATTCAGAAAGATCAGATCACGATCTCCAATACGTCAAGCACCGTTCAGAACCTATTGCAGACACTGCAGCACAGAGGCATCCGCTATCAGAACAGCATAGCCAGATTCTTCTATTTCTTCTGTGAAGAGCTTATCCGTGATGAT
>CALEMD010000166.1 GCA_937902945.1 uncultured Erysipelotrichaceae bacterium
AGAAAAAGGCCTTAAATACAGGACTTGTCATCCACAAAATTGTTTACTGTTCGATTCTGTTTATAATCGAAAAAAGCAACTATTAGCTAGGTATGGCATCACCGTATGGCGGGATCATGATTATATTCACAGCGGTATTCCAGATGGAAATGGAGGCTGGCAGGATGGTATTTTTAAAGGCTTTTTATACTATACAGATTTAGACAAGTATTCTACTAAAAAAGTAGGAACTGTTGTTAAATATAGCAATTTACCAATCGAATTATGTATTTCAGAGGGAATTACAATAGAAGATCTTGCCAAGAGAATCATAATGGGTGCTGAACTAAATGGGATTCGCATTATTGGTGAACCAACTACAATTGTTAAGCGAGTTGCAATTCCAATGCATTGTTTAGGATATTGTGATAATGAAACAATAGGTCTAATTGATTCAAGAAAAATTGATTGTTTAATTACTATGGAATTGATTGACTACACGGTAAATGAATATATGAGAGATAGTATGCAACTAGGTGACTCAAGAGCGATTCTTGCAGTTGGTCATTTTAATGTGGAAGAACCCGGGATGAAGTATATGTTGAAATGGTTACCAGAAGCAATTGGCACACATAAAATTAAAATGAAGTACATACAATCAGGAGATATGAATCATTTTATACAATGAGATTTAAAAACTAAGCGTTTCAAATACGTGAACATATGAGTTTTTTTAAATTTCAATTATTATTTTGAAATGTGGCAATCAAGAGTTAAGACAAAGCATTTACCACAATACTTTAATTTGCCTTGAATTAAAGAAATCCATCCATTTTTTTGGTGGCTTTTGATCTGTTATGATTCCGCCATCTATAGTTGCATAATCACTGATTATATAATTTCCAACGTCATCAAATTTGGTATGATCAACTAGTAAATAATGCATCTTTGAATTGCGAAGCATTGTTGCTCTTACCATTTTTTGACGATCGTTATTATCTAGCAATCCATGCTTATAATCCAATGCATTGCAACTTATGAAAGATTTGTCAGCAACATATTGTGCAATAGTACTTATGGTATCATCACCAACAAATGAACTTGATCTTTTGTTATAATGGCCACCAATACATATCAAGCTTGAATTTTGCTCTTGGTTGGAAAAAAGACTGACAATGCTAAGAGAATTGGTAATGATTGTAACAGGAAGTTTCTTAGCCAGTATTGCCTTAGCCATTGTCAGACATGTAGTACTGGAATCCATCATGATAACATCGTTTTCATCTATAAAATTACTAACTGCAATGTTTGCTATTACTTCCTTCTCTTTTGGAATTAATAATACCCGTAATTGAATAGGAGCACCTTTGTCTTCACTGGTTGGCAGATATGCACCGCCATGTACACGTATGATTTGACCTTTGCTTTCCAATTCCTGCAGATCGCGGCGAATTGTCTGATCACTGCAATTTAAGCGGGCACAGACATCAGTGACGAGAATGCTACCATTTTCTTTTAGCATTTCTTCAATTGCATGCTGCCGATCAAATTTCAACATAATTGTTAAAATAAATATCAAGAATGATATTTATATCTCCATTTCTAAACATAATTATAAGCTAATGATGACTTGTTTGCAAAGCAAAACAAACAAAAACAAACAAAAGTCAAAAATAAATGTTGGAAAATGTTGACATACTTTGATTTGAATGCTTTAATATCAGTAACACATGTGTAAGCGTTTACAAAGCTAGAAGCTCATTATGGGTCTAAGAGGAGGAAAAATGAGTACTTCAAATGATTCAAAAAAGGGAAGCTTTATGGGTTTGATCCCATTAATCGCATTCCTGGTTGTCTACTTCGCAATGGGAATTGGATCAGGTAGTTTTGATAATTTCCCATTAATGATTGGTATGTTCCTAGCTATGGTTATTGCTTTGGCATTAAGCAAGCCAGGAGAGCATCTTAGTTTTACACAGAAAGTTGATATTTTCTGTGAAGGTGGTGGCGACAAAACTCTTATATTAATGATTATTATTTATATGCTCGCAGGCGCATTTTATGGAATTGCCTCTGCAATGCATGCTACCGACAGTGTTACAAATCTAATGCTTTCTATAATGCCGGCAAACTTAATTCTACCAGGGCTATTCCTGATCGGATGTGTACTATCATTCGCCATGGGAACTTCAATGGGTACGGTTGCAGCATTAATGCCAATTGGAATTGATATTGCTACGAAAACGGGTGTTAGTCTTCCATTGGTCTGCGGTATTGTTGTTGGAGGTGCAATGTTTGGTGATAATCTGTCATTCATTTCAGACACAACAATTGCTGCTACAACCACTCAGGAATGTAATATGCGTGACAAGTTCAAGGCAAATGCCTTGATGGTATTGCCTGCCGTTATTATTACATGCATTATCTTGGCACTGTGGCCAATCAATGCAAGTGCAATTGCATTTGGCGGAGCTTGGGATTTTGTTAATTTGCTTCCATATATTTGCATTATTGTATTATCTTTATGTGGTTTGCATGTCATTCCAGCTATGGGAATCTCTATCATTCTTGGAACAATTATTGGTATAGCGCATGGTGACTTTACATTTGTACAATGCTTTGGTGTGATTCACACAGGCATGACTTCTATGGAAGATATGGCTGTTATCTGTGTGTTAGTTGGCGGCGTCATTGCAATGATGAAATACTTTGGTGGTATTGACTGGCTGCTTTCTCATATTGGTAAAGCTACAAAGTCCAGAATCGGTGGTGAACTGTCAATCGCTGCATTGGTATTCTTGGTTGATGTTGCAACAACGAATAACACAATGGCTATCATCGCATGTGGACCTATTGCAAAAGATATTTCCAAAAAGTATGAAATACCTAGTGCAAGATCCGCATCAATTCTGGATTTATTCTCATCAGCAGGAAATGGTATTACTCCATATGCAGGTCAGTTGTTGGTCTCAAGCTCTCTTGCAGGAATTACACCAATTTCAATCATGCCGTTTGTGTTCTATTCATATCTGATGATCATCTTTGGTGTTATCTTCATTATTATTGGATTCCCAAAAAAGTTTGGCGCAAAAAAGGTAGAAGCTAAAGCAACACAGCCTACTGAATAAAAAAACTACTATGAGCAGGCGATCTTAGTATCATCTGCTCTCTAGTTCATTTGTTAGGAGGAAAATACAAATGGGGAAGTATTCTGAACACTTTTTAATGGATAAATCATCGGTAATACAGTTTGTAAAGGATAGAATAAAATATTTTGATGATGGAGCTGATTTGAGCGCAAGTGAAATCGGCGATGGTAATATTAATTATGTATTTAAAGTAGAAGACAAAAATACTGGCAGATCATTAGTAATTAAACAAGCCGATAAGCTTCTGCGATCATCAGGCAGACCTCTCGATTTGCATCGTAATAAAATTGAAGCAGAGATTCTTGCGACTGAAGGTAAATTGGCACCTGGCATGACACCGGTAATATATGATTATTGCGAGCCAATGTGTGCACTTACAATGGAAGATGTTTCGGAGTATAAAAATCTTCGTAAAGAACTTGCAAACGGTAAGACATTCCCAAAATTGGCTGATGATATCACGACCTTTATGGTCAACACTTTATTACCAACAACAGATCTTGTTCTAGATCGTCATGAGAAGAAAGAAAAAGTTAAACTTTTTATCAATATTGACCTCTGTGATATCACAGAAGATCTAGTGCTTACTGAACCTTATTATAATTATAAAAATAGGAATGTTGTTACAAATGGTGAAGAGGAGTTTGTTGAAAAGAATCTATATCGCAATGAACATTTAAAAGCAGAAGTCGGGTATTTGAGAAATAACTTCATGAATAATGCTCAAGCTTTGATTCACGGTGATCTTCATAGTGGTTCAATATTTATTAATGAAAATGGGTTGAAAGTTATTGATCCTGAGTTTGCATTCTATGGACCTATGGGATACGACACCGGCAATGTGATTGGAAATTTGTTCTTTGCTTGGGCAAATAAGCATATTACTGATCCTGAGAATACCAAGTTCGAGGGCTGGATAAAATCACAGATTGAGAACATCTTTGATATGCTTGTTGCGAAATTTAATCAGAAGTTTGACGAGGAAGTGAAATTTCCACTATATAATGAAGAATTTAAGAAGCAATATATTTCTGAAGTTATGGCTGATACGATGGGATATGCCGGAACAGAAATGATCCGCAGAACAGTAGGCGATTCAAAAGTAGCCGAAATTGTATCTGTAACAGATCATGAAAAGCGAATCCAGTTGGATGAACTGATTGTAAATACAGGTATTGCTTTCATTGAAAATCGTTATGATTACATGCACGGATCTGAGATTACTGAAGAATTCATGAAAGAGGCAGCGAGAGTATGAATTTTGCAAATCGAGAAGATGAAGATTTAGCTTTCATGCTGAAGTTTGAAAATGTTGCTTGGTATGAGAACGGTACAGTCCGTATTCTTGATCGAAGTATATATCCAATTCAAACTCGATTTGTTACGTGCAGAACATATCAAGATGTTGCTAAAGCAATCGCTGATATGATCACACAGAGTGAAGGCCCTTATACAGCTGCTGCAATGGGAATGGTCTTGGCTGCTTATGAGTGTCAAGGTAAACAGCCAGAGGAAATTTTGGCATATATGCAGAACGCAGATTATGTATTAAGTCATGCTAGACCAACGACTGCTGCTCAAATGCAAGGAATTGTTGATGGTGCTTTAGAGGTTGTAAGGCAACAGTTGGCTCAAGGAATTACAGGACAAAAATTTGTCGATGCAGTGAACGTATATGCATATAATTATGAAAATAATAATTATAAGAAATATGCAGTAATTGCACATCGCCTTGCTGAAAAAGTCCCAAATAATGGTACTGTAATGACGCAGTGCTTTGCAGGAACAGTAGTAGGTCTGTTTATTCGTGAATGCCAGAGAATGGACAAGAACATCAAGATGATCTGTGCAGAGACACGCCCATATTATCAAGGAGCAAGACTGACAGCTAGTGTAGCGTGTGACATGGGTGTTGATACGACTGTAATCTGCGACAATATGCCAGCATACACAATGAAGACAAAAGGAGTTGATATCTTTACTTCAGCTTCGGATGTAATCACGATGGATGGACATGTTGTAAATAAGGTGGGAACCTTTCAAATTGCGATGGCAGCTCATTACTATGGTATTCCATATTATTGCACAGGAGAACCAGATCAAAAGCATCCTGATATGAGCAATGTCATCATTGAAGAGAGAAATCCTAATCTTGTGATGGATTCTCTTGGTACAAAGACAACAATGAATGGTGTAAAAGGATATTATCCAGCATTTGATGTTACACCACCAGAATTTATTACCGGAATTGTGACCGAAAGAGGCATATATAGGCCAGAAGATGTACATAACTTTTTCGATGGCGGAGAAGGAGAATAGACATGCTTAAAGGTATTTCATCACTGATCTCACCAGAACTCTTAAAGGATCTGGATATGATGGGACATGGAGATATGATCTGTCTTGGAGACTGCAATTTTCCTTCAGAGACCTGTGGAAAAAGAACAGTACGAGCAGATGGAATTAAAGCAACAGATCTGCTGGATGCAATCATGAAGGTATTGCCATTGGATATAGATGAAAAAGAACCGCAGGTAACTCTGATGCGCTCAACAGATCATCCGGACTTAGTTCCACCGGTATGGAATGAATTTAAGAAGATTGTTCACAAGTATGAACCAAAAGCAGAATTCACCACAGAAGAAAGAAATGGATTTTATGCAAAAGCCCAAAATTCATTTGTCTGTGTACAGACAAGTGAAGAACAATACTTCGGTTGTATTATTCTTCACTTGTCTGTACACAGACAAATGAATTTTGGG
>CALEMD010000167.1 GCA_937902945.1 uncultured Erysipelotrichaceae bacterium
ATATCCGAAAGGCACGCAGTTCCGCTCCCGACTTTCTTATAGACAAGTACCAGAGAATCGCTGTTCCAGTCACAGATACTGATAGGACGTCTGAGATAATAGCCAGGAACTGCAATATTCATAAACTGCCCTGGATTCTGAATCCATGATGTATCTCCTTTCAGAACCATTCTGTATATATCCTGACACAGCATTCTGTTTTCAATGACTGTATAGTTCTGTACGCTCTTCATGACTTCACTTCCTCATCAATCGGTGACACCTGCATGGTGATCTGTTCAAGTACATCAAGCAAAGCACTGACTGTATCCAGCGAAGTAAAGACTGTGACATTGTTTTCAACTGCACAGCGTCTGATCAGATATCCATCTCTATGCGTATTGGAATCAGCCTGTGAGAGTGTATTGATAATATAGGTAATGTGTCCCTTGCGTATGCTTTCAAAGATCTCTTCACTGCCCTCCGATATCTTCTTCTTGATCCGTGTGCGTATGCCTGCCTCTTTCAAGGCGTGTGCAGTACCGCTGGTTGCTTCGATGTTGAAGCCAAGCTCATAGAAGCGTCTGATCAGAGGGACAGCCCGATCCTTGTCTCTATCGGCAATAGTCACAAACACAGTTCCGTAATTCACCACTCTGAGATTGCTGGCCTGCAATGATTTATAAAGCGCTCTGTACAGTGTGTCATCACAGCCGATTGCCTCACCGGTTGATTTCATTTCCGGCGACAGATATGCATCCAGTCCATGAATCTTAGCAAATGAGAATGCCGGTGTCTTTACATACCAGCGCTTCTTTTCCGGCAGTATTCCTGTTCCATATCCCTGCTGCTTCAGTGTATTGCCAAGCATCACCGCAGTTGCCATCTGTGCCATATGAACACCCGTTGCCTTGGATATAAACGGCACCGAACGGCTGCTTCTAGGATTGACTTCAATTACAGATACCTGCTGGTGTGTGTCGACTATGAACTGTATGTTGAAAAGGCCGACTATGCCGATTGCCTTGCCTAGACGTATTGTGTAATCAATGATTGTTTCCTTGACCTGTTCGCTTAATGAATATGGAGGATAGACACTCATCGAATCACCCGAGTGCACTCCGGCTGCTTCAACAAGCTGCATGATTCCTGGAATATATACATCTTCCGCATCACAGATGGCATCTACTTCCACTTCAATGCCGCTGATATACTTATCAACAAGTACCGGCTGATCTTTATCAATGCGGACTGCATTGTTCAGGTATTCAACCAATTCATCATCGTCTGATACGATCTGCATGGCTCTGCCGCCAAGCACATAGGAAGGCCTTACTAGAACCGGATAGCCTATCTCATTCGCAACTCTGAGTCCTTCTTTGATTTCTGTGACTGCTTCTCCCGCTGGCTGCGGAATACCGGTTTCCTTCACCACTTTTTCAAAACTGTCACGATTCTCAGCTTTATCTATTGCCTCAATGCCGGTGCCGATGATACGGACACCTGCTTTTGCCAGACGGCATGCTAGATTAATTGCAGTCTGCCCGCCTAGAGAAACAATCACTCCTTCCGGTTTTTCCAGATCAATGATATTCAGAACATCTTCAATGCACAGCGGTTCAAAGTACAGTTTGTCACTGATTGAATAGTCAGTTGAAACCGTCTCTGGGTTATTATTGATAATGATTGCCTCATAGCCTGCTTTCTGTATAGCCCATATTGCATGCACAGTGGAATAGTCAAACTCTACGCCCTGACCAATTCGAATCGGACCGGAACCAAGGACAATGATCTTTTTTCTGTCAGATACGATTGACTCATTCTTTATCGCATACGTTGAATAGAAATATGGTACATAGGCACTGAATTCACTCGCACATGTATCAATCATTTTATAAACCGGATATAAACCGATTTCTCTTCTATGACGATAAAGACTCAGTTCATCTGTATGCATAATACGTGCAAGATAACTGTCACTGAATCCATTTTTCTTTGCTTTGCGCAGTGCTTTCTCACTCTGTGGATCTTCTTTGATCATCTCTTCAATAGAAATAATATGATGAATCTTATCTAAGAAGAAAGCATCGATCATAGTTGCTTCATGGATCAGCATCATATCTACTTTTCTGCGGAACAGTTCTGCAATCTGATAGAGTCTTTCATCTGTTGGAATTCGGATAGCTTTCAGCAGTTCTTCTGTCGGCATGCTATCAAACTTTTCCATCCATATATGATCTGTACCGATTTCCAGTGAACGCACTGCCTTCAGAAGCGATTCTTCCATTGTTCTGCCAATGGCCATGACTTCTCCGGTTGCTTTCATCTGTGTACTCAGCTGATGATCCGCATGAGCGAACTTATCAAATGGAAATCTGGCAATCTTTGTAACAACATAATCCAATGCCGGTTCAAACGCAGCACAGGTATTGGCAATCTGTATTTCATCCAGATGCAGACCGGCCGCAATCTTAGCACTGACTCTTGCTATCGGATAGCCAGATGCTTTTGAAGCCAGAGCCGAACTGCGTGACACTCTTGGATTGACTTCAATCACATAGTAATCAAATGAGAATGGATCTAATGCAAACTGCACATTGCAGCCGCCTTCAATCTTCAATTCTCTGATAATTGCCAATGATGCATTTCTAAGCAGCTGATATTCCTTATTGGAAAGTGTCTGGCTTGGGGCAACAACCATTGAATCACCTGTATGCACACCGACCGGATCAATATTCTCCATGTTGCATATGACAATTGCTGTGTCATTTGCATCACGCATGACTTCATATTCTATTTCCTTGTATCCTTTAATAGATTTTTCTACAAGCACTTCATTGACTGGTGAAAGCTTCAGTGCATTCTTTCCCAGTTCTCTGACTTCTTCTTCATTATCCGCAAATCCTCCGCCTGTTCCGCCAAGCGTATAAGCAGGTCTGAGGATAACCGGATAACCGATATCTGCAGCACATGCGGCTATCTCATCTTCGGTATGTGCTACTTCAGATGGAAGCACAGGCTGATGGATACGCTCACACAGCTGTTTGAATTTCAGACGGTCTTCTGCCTGTTCAATGCTTGAGAATGTTGTTCCCAGTATTTCACACTGGCATTCTTCCAGTATTCCCTTTGTTGCCAGCTGCATCGCCAGATTCAATCCTGTCTGACCGCCTAGAGTCGGCAGTATTGCATCGGGTCTTTCATGGCGGATAATTCTCGATACATACTCAAGAGTCAGAGGTTCCATATATACCTTGTCGGCAATATCGGTATCCGTCATGATCGTTGCCGGATTGGAGTTGACCAGAATCACTTCATATCCTTCTTCTTTCAGTGAAAGGCAGGCCTGGGTACCGGCATAGTCAAATTCAGCAGCCTGTCCGATGACAATCGGTCCTGAACCAATCACCAGTATGCGATGGATATCTGTACGTTTTGGCATCAGCGTGCACCTCCTTTAAAAGCATTCATATTCTGAATAAACTGTGAGAAGAGATAGCTGCTGTCTTCCGGTCCCGGTGCACTTTCAGGATGATACTGCACGCTGAAGCAGAAGTCAGAATCTATTGCCAGTCCTTCTACTGTACGATCAAGCAGATTGATATGCGTCACTCTGATCTTTGGATCCATATGCTCATCCTGCTTCACTGCGAAGCTGTGATTCTGCGAAGTGATTTCAATTTTTCCGGTATCCATATTCATTACCGGATGATTGCCTCCGCGATGTCCGAATTTCATCTTGTATGTATGCAGACCATTGGCTAGCGCTATCATCTGGTGACCTAGACATATTCCAAAAAGAGGAACTGTTCCCTGCAGTTTCTGTATCAGCTCTATAACCGGCTGCACATCTTCCGGATCACCAGGTCCATTGGAAAGCAGTACACCATCCGGATTCATATGCAGAATCTTTTCATAAGGCGTATTGTAGGGAACCACTATCACATTGCATCCGCGGCTGTTCAGCTGACGGATGATATTGTATTTAATGCCGCAGTCTACCGCTACTACGTTGTATTTGGGATTTCTTGTTCTTGAATACCATACCTTGCGGCAGGATACTTTTGAAACCTGATCATGAGGAAGCGGATAGTCATGCAGTTTCTTCATTGCTGTTTCTATATCTGTATCTTCATCGCAGATCAAACCGATCATTGAACCTTCATCACGGATTGTCTGTGTGATCTCTCGTGTATCTACATGGGTCAGACCGACAATGCTGTTCTCTTCAAGCCATTCATTCAGTGTCTTGGTATAGCGGAAGTTGGACGGCTTGTCATTATATTCTCTGACGATGAATCCTCGCGGTGATACAATCTTCGATTCATAGTCCTCATCGGTTATACCGTAGTTGCCAACCAGCGGATATGTCATGCAAATCATCTGATCCGTATAGGATGGATCAGAGAGAATCTCCTGATAGCCAGCCATGGTTGTGTTGAATACAATCTCAGCGATTGCTTCGTCCTTTGTATTGCCAAAGCCATGTCCTACCCAAACTCTTCCATCCTGCAGTACAAGTTTACGCTTCATAGTTCCTCCCTCTGTATACTATCTTTCCATCGGATACCGTCATGACGCATACTCCCTGCAGCATCTTTCCTTCAAAAGGCGTACTTCTGCCTTTGCTGAGAAACTGCGAAGGATCTACTCTGTATTTTCTATTCAGATCAAAGATGCAGAAGTCCGCCGGAGCCAAGTTATGTATTTCTCCTTTTTCAATGCCGAACACTTCTGCCGGTTTTGTGCTCATCAGATCAACAAGTTTTTCCAGAGTAATAGCACCGGTTCTTACAAGTCCTGTATAACATGCGGCAAATGCTGTTTCAAGGCCAGCAACTCCCATCTTGGCATGCAGAATATCTGTATTCTTTTCCTGCGCAGTGTGCGGAGCATGATCTGTCGCAATCATATCGATTGTTCCGTCTTTAATGCCTTCGATTAGGGTAAGTCTGTCTTTCTCGGTTCTCAGAGGCGGATTCATCTTGAAGCGGCCATCATTCTCAGTGATATCATCTTCGCTGAGAAGCAGATGATGCGGCGTCACTTCACAGGTAACCGACAGTCCTTCTTTCTTTGCCTGCCGTACAGCTTCAACACTTTCTGCGGCTGAGATATGGCAGACATGGAAGTCACATCCCGTTTCTTTTGCCAATGCAATATCTCTTATGACCTCTTCATATTCGCTGGAACTTGGGATTCCTGGAACGCCATATTTCTCTGCAGTCTTTCCTTCCTGCAAAGATGCACCCTCGGGAACTAGAGCCTGCACTTCACAGTGCTCGCTCAGTATTCCGTTCACTGCTTTGATTCTTTCCATTGCCTGCTTCATCAGTTCAGCATCTTCTATTCCGCTGCCATCATCCGAGAATACATAGCTGTGAGTGCTGAGTTCTTCTATATCAGAAAGTCCATTCTTTCCGTTTCTGTCTTTCGTAAGAGCACATACTGGAAACACTGGAATCACTGCCTCTTTGGCTATGATCTTTTCTTCTTCTGCAAGATGTTCCAGTGTATCGGGAACTGGGTTCAGATTCGGCATGGCAAATACTGCTGTATAACCTCCGTGTGCCGCCGCTTTAGTTCCTGCTGCTATCGTTTCCTTTTCTTCAAATCCCGGACTGCGCAGATGCACGTGTGTATCGACAAACCCCGGCATGATAGTCAATCCTGTGCAGTCAATCACTTCATCCATCTCATCTTCTACATCCATCTGTTCTGCAAATATGATGATGCCGGAATTGTCCAGTATGAAGTCTTTCTCAACAAACTGTCCATTCAGATATATTTCTCCGTTTTTAAAAAGTCTATTCATGTTCTTTCTCCATTGCTCTAAGAATGACTGCCATTCTTACATAGACGCCATTCTGTATCTGCTTGAATATTCTTGAATGCGAGCATTCAACTGCTTCATCTGCAATTTCTACCCCACGATTGAATGGTGCCGGATGCATGATAATGGCATTCTCTTTCATCTGCTTCACCCGTTCAGCTGTCATGCCATAGCGCTGGTGGTATTCTTCAGTGCTGATCTGCATCGGCCGTTCGTGTCTTTCATTCTGCACCCTCAGCAGCATGACAATATCCATTTCTTTCACTGCCTGATCAAAGTCAATGAATTCATATCCTTCTTCTCTGTATTCTTCCGGACCGCTGACATAGCACTTCATGCCAAGTCTTTCCATGACTTCTATATTCGTATGGGCAACACGGGAGTAGCGGATATCTCCAACCATCGCAATCTTCAGTCCTTCGAAATGCCCGAATTCCTGCCGTATAGTCAATAGATCAAGCAATGACTGGGTCGGATGATCCTTTTTCCCATCCCCGGCATTGAGAACCGGTATGCCCAGATGCCCATCCAGGCAGCGATAGTACTCATCCTCAGCACTGCGTATCACAATGGCATCAATGCCGAAGCTTTCAAATGTCTTCACTGTATCGTAGAAGCTTTCTCCTTTAGCAAGCGAAGAACCGGCTGGGTTGAATGTAATAACTTTGCAGCCAAGGCGCAGTTCTGCTGTATTGAAGCTGTATTGCGTCCTTGTGCTTGGTTCAAAGAAACAGTTGGCGACAATCTTATTGCACAGACTGTCATCATATACACCTTTTCTGCACTCCTCAGCAGTATCCAGTATGTGCTGGATCTCTTCTGCTGTGCAGTCTTTCAGACGAAACAGATTTTTCATAATAGTCCTCTCTTGCTTTTTCAGCTCATGAATCCTAAAGAAAAGCATCACTTCCGATTATCAGACACTGCGGCTGCTGAATGCCATATGTTCTGAATTGGAAAGGATGCTTATAATAGATGATAATTCATTGGATTCTGTAATGAGAAAGTCTGAAACGGGAAAACTTCCCCCTGAACTCTGCTGGTATACATCAGAGTGATTCAAGATACGTCTCAGAAATCTGCTTTTACTCATCCATACCTCCTCCTGCAAATACTGTAAAGAATTCGGCCAGATGTATTATAGCAGAACTGCTGTCTGTATCAATGAATATTTTCTGAAGATTCAGATGCGCTGATTTGCAAAATAATATGCAAAATCACTGATGAAAGTAAGGATTCGCAATGCCTCATAAGGAACCGCCCTCATTTGCAGCTCTGTCAGTCGGATCTTACTGCTTTTTTACCAATCAATCCTCCGCCAATGACAACCCACCCAATTTCATAATAAACACTTCAATAGGCTTACTATTTCCTGCGCATGTTCAGCAGATGATGCATTCAGCAGTTCAATGGCTCTCTGTACTGAGTTTCCCTGTATCATCCGTTCAGCCTCTGCACAGAAATCAACTTCCATGGCATCTGAAAAGATCCCAACGTTATGAATATACCCTTCACGCATATCAGCATTGATTGTGATTCTGCCAAATGGATAGCGCTCAGACACCTGATAGCCGTGTTCTATTTCATTGCGATACAGCCAGTCAGCATCTGCGTATCTGCCTCTTTCAGAATGGATGGTTTCTATTTCCGCCTTCAGTCCATACTCTTTTTCAGCGGCTTCAATCAGTGCTGCCTTCAGTTCATCAACAGAAAGAGATGGGCACACTTCCTGCAGATTGATGATTCTTGAGCGGATGGACTTTACGCCATTTGCCTGCAGTTTCTCATCATCCGGCTTCAGATAGCGCATAACCTTATCCGCATCCACATTCACCATCAGTGTTCCATGGTGATAGGATGCCTCCTGTGTCAGATAAAAAGCATTGCCGCTGCATTTTCTGCCTTGCACAAGAATATCATTTCTGCCGCTCGCCGCAGCCTCAATGCCTTTATCTGCTAAAGCCTGCTGGATAACATGCATCTGTCTTTTCAGATCATAGTTCAGACGCCAAGTCACAAACGTAAAATTCAGATTCCCGAGGTCATGGTATACTGCCCCGCCGCCAGAAAGCCTTCTGGCAAGATGACCACCTTCTTCTGCAAGAAGTTCTGTTCTGCATTCTCTGTATGCACTCTGGTTTCTGCCGATAACAACCGTATTGGCATTCTGCCACAGATAAAGAATCATTGTCTCACTGTCGCATCTATGCAGCAGCTGTTCTTCACCATTCAGATTGCAGTATGGATCCGTGCTGCTACTGATCGCTATGTGCAGTTTCTTCAGCATAATAGTTCAGTATCGGATGGCGTGCAGCCTGCACTTCATCCGGTCTGCTGTATTCAGTTGTAAATGGCGCATGATCAAAATCAATATCGTGATTCACTGCTTCGTCATAAATTTCATGCAATGCCTCTGATGCCTTATCAAGTGTGTAGACAGATTCTGTCTCAGTCGGTTCAAACATCAGCGCTTCATGAACAATCATTGGGAAGTACATTGTCGGCGGATGCATCTGGTAATCAATCATTCTCTTGGCAATACCCATGGCACTGACTCCTGCTGTGTCTTTCAGATTCTGCAGGCTCAGCACAAACTCATGCATGCATATTCTGTCATATGCAGGCGTATATACATCCTTCAATTGATGCATCAGATAGTTTGCATTCAGCACCGCATTCTCACTTGTCTTTTTAAGCCCCTCTGCACCAAGCACAGTTATATAAGTCAAAGCTCTTACAAGAACAAGGAATGAGCCGCTGAAGGCACGTACTTTTCCAATCGAATGTTCAGGTGTATAGAAGGCATATACTCCATTCTCTTCCTTTACCATTGGATGCGGCATAAACGGTGCAAGATTCTTTTTGCATCCGATTGCACCTGCACCAGGTCCCCCACCGCCATGAGGTGTACTGAATGTTTTATGCAGATTCAGATGCACACAGTCAAAACCCATATCACCAGGTCTTGATATGCCCATGATGGCATTCAGGTTGGCTCCGTCGTAATAGCATAATCCTCCAGCCGCATGCACTCTCTTCGTTATTTCCAATATGCCTGTATCATACAGACCAAGCGTATTCGGATTTGTAAGCATCAGTCCAGCAACTGTATCATCAAGAACCTTATCCAGTTCATCTAGATCTACCAATCCATTTTTACTGCTGATGGAAATGACTTCAAACCCATTCATATGAGCACTGGCAGGATTGGTGCCATGAGCTGAATCAGGCACAATGATCTTTGTTCGCTTTGTATCGTGTCTGTATTCATGATATGCCTTGATCAGGCATAGTCCTGTAAACTCTCCATGTGCTCCAGCGGAAGGCTGCAGTCCCATTTCATCCATTCCAGTGATCTCACTTAGATCATGAGAAAGTGTATGCATCAATTTCAGACTTCCCTGAACAGTGGCTGCATCCTGCAATGGATGAATATCAGTAAAGCCTTTCAGTGCTGCAGCTTCTTCGTTGACCTTTGGATTGTACTTCATCGTGCATGAGCCTAACGGATAGAAGCCTTTGTCCACACCGTAGGTCTGTTCACTCAATTCCGTATAATGACGGACTAATTCACATTCACTGACTTCTGGAAGCTTTGCGTCTTTTTCTCTTCTCAGTTCTGGCGCAAACGCATAGACCGGCAGATTCACTGCTGGCAGTTTTGTGCAGCGATGCCCTGCATGGGATTCTTCGAATATGAGATTCATGCGCCTACCTCCTTCAGTACCTTTACCAGATGATCGATTTCCTGAATGGAATTTGCTTCTGTTGCACACACAAGCATTTCATGCTCACTCAGTTCTAACGGTCCAAGAATTCCTTCTGCGTCCAATGCCTTATTGATCTTTTCAACAGGAACAGATGTCCTGATGACAAATTCCATGAAGAATTCGCCCGAATCTGCGCGCGTGAAACCTGGAACAGAAGTTATCTCTTTCTCTGCATAATGAGCAAGGGTGGCACAGTTCTCTGCCATCTCCTTGAATCCTTCTTTGCCTAGAGCTGCCATATATACCGTATTGCGGAATGCACACAGAGCCTGATTGGAACAGATGCTGCTGGATGCTTTCTCGCGGCGTATATGCTGTTCACGTGCCTGCAGCGTCAATACATAGCAGCGATTGCCATGCCGATCCTGTGTCTGTCCGACAATTCTGCCTGGCAGTTTTCTCATCAGTTCTTTTGTGCAGGCCATAAAGCCGCAGTATGGACCTCCGCATCCCAGATCCAGCCCAAGACTCTGTCCTTCTCCTACCGCTATGTCACTGCCGCATTCTCCTGGTGTCTTCCAAAGTGCCAATGCTGTCGGATTTACACCGGTAATCACTTTCACTCTTGAGGCATGCGCTGTTTCTGCGATTGCGGAAACATCTTCATACAGTCCTCTGAAGTTAGGCTGCTCTGTATAAACACAGGCTGTATTTGCATCTATCATGTTCTTCAATGCTTCTATATCTGTTCTGCCGTCATTCAGCGGTATCTCTATAATTTCTGCATTCTGACTGTGAGCATATGTATCCAGCACCATTCTGACTTCTGGATTGATGCCCGCTGAAACAAGTACTTTATGATGCATTGCATCTAAGCACATGATCATTGCTTCCGCTGCTGCTTCTGCTCCATCATAGACAGATGCATTGGCTGTATGCATTCCAGTCAGTTCTGCAATCATACTCTGGTATTCAAACATTCCCATCAGAATGCCTTGAGACAGTTCAGCCTGATATGGTGTATAGGCAGTCACAAAACCGCTGATAGACGCAATGTTTCTGACGGCTGATGGAATCAGATGCCTATAGGCACCTGCACCTCTGAAAATCGTCTTATAGACCTTGTTCTGATCTGCTAGTTCCTGTATCTTTTCCAGTGCTTCAAACTCACTGACTCCTTCCGGAAGACGCAAAGAGCCAGAAAGCCTGGCTCCTTCAGGAACATCCGCATATAGATCATCCAGCTGATCAAGACCGATCGCTGACAGCATTTTCTGCTGTTCTTCTTTTGTATGCGCGATGTAGTCCATTATTATTTCTCCTTGATCAAAGCAGTATATGCTGCTGCATCCATCAATTCTTCACTATCCGTTATATCCGTAATTTTGCACAGCCATGTGCCATACGGATCCGCATTGACACTTGCCGGATCATCTGCCGGCGCTTGGTTAATCTCTGTAACCATTCCGCTGAGCGGCGCATAGACATCACTGACTGCTTTAACAGATTCAACATCACCAAGGATTGTTCCCTTGACACATGGTCCTGGGTTTATAGATACAAATACGATATCTCCCAACTGTTCCTGCGCATAATCGCTCAATCCAACCAATGCTGTGTGCTCATCAATCCATTTAACCCATTCATGTGTTTTGGTGTACTTCAAATCCTGTTCGATTTTGATATTATATTCCTCCTCAGGCTTTCTTCTTATAGAACGGAAGTTCAACTACTTCCGCTTTCAGTTTTCTTCCGCGCACATCTATCAGTACCTCTGTACCTAATTGTGCATACGCATTATCTATGATTGCCATTGCATATGCACCCTGCAGATATGGCAGGAATGTACCGCTGGTAGTATGGCCGATCTTTGTATCGCCTGCGTACACATCACAGTGCTCACGGGCTATTCCTCTGTCGAGTACTTTCAGTCCGACTCTGTCGGTATGGAATTCTCTGCCCTGCAATGCTTTCCTGCCTACAAAGTCTTCCTTCTCCATCTTTATATAGCGAGCAAGCCCCACTTCCTGCGGAGCTGTTGAATCATTCATCTCATGACCATATAAAGGCATAGATGCTTCTAGACGCAATGTATCCCGGCACCCCAGTCCGCAAGGTTCTATCTGTTCTTCTTTTCCTGCTTCCAGCAGTGCCTTGTATACCTTGGTTCCATCTTCTGCATCGCAGTATATTTCAAAGCCATCTTCACCCGTATAGCCGGTCCGTGACACAAGTGCTTTCACGCCTGCCACCTGCATCTGCTCAGTAAACGTGTAATATTTCTGCGGCAATTCATCACCATTGCAGACTTTCTTAGTGATCTCTTCTGCTTTAGGACCCTGAATTGCTATCTGTGCAACACTGTCGCTGATATCCTTCAGTTCAATGCCTTCTTTCAGATGATCTTTGATCCATGCATAGTCCTTGTCTTTATTTGCCGCATTCACAACCAGCAGAATTTTCGTATCGCTGATGTCATAGATCAGCAGATCATCCACAATTCCACCCTGCTCATTCAGCAGCGGCGAATAGCGTATCTTCCCTGGTACAATCTTATGAATGTCGTTGCATACAAGCCAGTTGACATATTCAATGACATGATCGCCTGTAAGTACCAGTTCTCCCATGTGACTGACATCAAAAAGCCCAGCTCTTTCTCTTACTGCCTTGTGCTCTTCCAGTATACCTGCATACTGTACTGGCAAAAGCCAACCGGCAAAATCCACAATCTTTCCATTCAATGACTCATGCAGCTCATACAGCGGTGTTTTCTTTGGCATATGACCTCCTGAAAAGCTTGATTGATTATTCTTTAGTCATTATAGCAAATATAAATGATCACTGAGTGGCAATATGGTGAATTTCCGATACCATTGTTATAAAAAAAACAGTTCCTTTTCTCAAACAGGAACTGTTCAAACAAGTAAGCATTCATTCATTATCCGCATCGGAAAGATTCTGTGTTTCTTCGATTTCTGCAATCATATCAATCCGTTTTTGATGACGTCCGCCTTCATACTGAGCGTTCAGCCATTCATCAACGATCATCTTTGCTGTTTCAATGCCAATTACTCTTGAACCAAAAGCAATGATATTTGAATTGTTATGCTGTTTGGAAAGCTTTGCTGAATATGGTTCACTGCAAACGCACGCACGGACGCCATGCACTTTGTTTGCGGCCAGTGAAATCCCCACTCCTGTTCCGCATATCAGTATGCCACCATCCACTTCACCGGAAGCCACCATTTTCCCAACTCTATAGCCACTTACTGGATAATTGAATCGCTCTTCAGAATCCGTTCCAACATTGATAATCTCAATGCCTTTATTCCGAACATATTCCATGATTTCATTTTTCATCTGTACTGCAACATGATCATTTCCAATCGCTAATTTCATTGTTCTTTCCTCTATCGATTAGTGCTCGCCATTCTAAACCAAGTATAATGCTCACCTTTAATTGACACAGACAGCTGATATACATTTTTAGGCCATGAGCATCCACCAAATCCGCCATCTCCAATCGCTTGTATATCTGCTCCAGTCTGTTTCATCAGAATGGCAACCTGTCGGATCGTATCTTCATCTGCACATTCTACGGATGAATCTAGGAAACACATTGCCAGTGTTCCCTTTTTATAAGAGTGTATATATTGCACAAGCCCGCGGATATCCTCTACAGTGATGCCTCCTCTAGATCCAGGACACGGAAGATCTATGCAGTCTGCTCCAGCATCAATCAAATGGCGGATGATCTCTTTTGTATCATATTCAGCTGTCGGATCACCCAATACCTTTTCGTCGATACCATCTTCCCATTTCCCAGCCATGATTATCATAGAGTCGCCAAGCAGTTCCTTTGCAGTTTTAGTAGCATGTATTACATCCTGCAGTGATGTATGACTTCCTGGATTCCCTCCTAGTACAATAAAGTCTGCCCCTAATTCTCTGCATTTGAGAATGTGCTCTTTTGAGGCAATCATCCCCGCACGCCGATACAGCGACGATCCTTCTTCACTGCCTTCTTTTGGACATCCTAAGTACACACCAATAGGTCGATTGCATCTCTTTTTCAACTCTTTAATGCTTAATCCGCATAATCCCGGATTATTACTTAAGTCATCTAAATCAATTGTATTCAGCATAACCATGTCTGCACCGAATGCGAACATCAGTTCTGCATTTGTAATACCGCGAACTGTTCCATTTCCTGCAAACAGCAGATGCTGTCCCATAATTACCCTGCACTCAGATTTATAGATGGATTCCTTTAATTCTGCAGGTGACATCTTTTCAATTTCACTTTTTGAAGCACTGATCAACCGTATGACTTCTGACATGAATTAACCTCTTTCTTTGATTCTGCTCGCAATTCCTGAATGATGTCTCTGTATGCTCTATCTTTTCCAAACAATGCAGAAGTTCCAAGGATAAATCCATCCGCACCGATTTCTGATAGTTCCTGAATTCTTTCAGGAGAACACGAACCATCTATAATAATTTTAAATCCGTATTTCTCCTTCTGCTCATTTAGTTTTTTGATTTTTTCTTTTACTGATTCAATGAATTTCTGGCCGGCAAACCCAGGATTTACAGTCATGACCATGACATAATCACATGCTGGCAGCATTTCTTCTATAGTGAAAATACTGGTGTCCGGATCAATTGCAATTCCTGCTTTCTTTCCTTTCGCATGTATATAACTAAGTGTTTTTGTTACATATCGCTCTGACTCCGGATGAATATAAATAATATCTGCCCCAGCATCAATAAACCAGTCTATCTTCTGTGAAGGCTGTTCAATCATCAAATGAACATCTACAGGTTTATCCGTGTATTTTTTAATGGTTCTTATGTCCATCAATCCCATTGCCATATTCGGAACAAAACTGCCATCCATGATATCGCAATGAAAAATATCTGCCCCAGCCGCATCTAGATTCAGTACTTCTTGCTTCAAACTCCCATAGTCCGCGCACATCATGCTTGGACATAATATTTTATTCATTATCAATCTCCTATAAATGCTGCAGTAAGATTTATGTCTTCCTGCAGCCTTATGTCATCTTTTTATTGCTTTTTATTCTGTAATTCTGGATTTGCTGAATCACTGTACCCAAACAGATATGTGCAGATCATCGGTCCAAGCAGCGATAAGAACATAGCAACACAGAAATATCCAAATCCTTCTCCGAAAAACAGCGGGAACGAAAGAATTCCAACAGGACCGCCAGCCAAGGCTGCAGCATTTCCTGCTCCGGCGATTCCACCGGCTATTGCTGCAAATACTACCGCAATATAGAAAGGTTTCTTATATTTCAGATTAACGCCATAAATTGACGGTTCTGTAATAGAGAATACACCTGTAATTCCCGCAGATAGCGCTGTCTGTTTAATTTCTGGATCCTTTGTTTTAAAAGCAACGCCAAGTGCCGCTCCTGCCTGTGACCAGTTCGAAGGTCCCGTCATTGCGTTGATGGTATTCCTTCCGTACATAGCCAGATTCAGTGTACCCAGAGGAACAATACCCCAGTGAAGTCCAAACACAACTAGAATCTGCCATGCGCCGCCTAGAATAACCCCACAAATAATTGGGTTCAAATTGTACAGCCATGTATAACCAGATCCAATCCAGCCCTGCAAAGTGCTTGCAACAGGACCGATAACAAGAAACATAATTGGCACTGTGATAACCAATGTCAATAGTGGAGTAAAGACATATCTAGCTACTGCAGGCACATACTTATCACAAGTATGCTGTATCAAGGACATAAACCAAATTGTAAGAATGATCGGAATAACGGATGATCCATATCCCTGTGTAGGGAACTGCAGCTGCATTCCAAGGAATGACAGTCCAGCTTCACTTTGAACCGCAGTCTGGATTGTACTGCTGCAGAGAGTCAAAGCAACAGCAACTGCCAGAAATGGGTTGCATTTGAAACGTTTTGCGGATGTGTAAGCTAAATAGATTGGAAGAAAATTGAAGATTGCATTGTATATTTCATTTAGAACAATATATGTACCGCTATCTTTTGCCAAACCGCAGAATGTAGTCAGCAGCATTAATACAGAACGGATCATTCCTGCCCCGATCAGTGCTGGCAGTATAGGCGTAAATATGGTTGTGACAAGATCAATTACTCGATCCATGAATTTCCCTTTTACTTTCATATCATCTTTTTCAACCACATCTATTGCTTCACCCTGGATGCCAGTTATTTCCTGAACAGCATCAAATACGCCATTTACTTCATTGCCAATAACAACCTGAAACTGTCCTCCGCTCTCAACAACATTCAGTACACCTTTTATATTCTTAACAGCTTCTTTATCTGCTTTTGCGTTATCAATCAGTTTAAAACGTACTCTTGTAACACAATGTGTAATAGACTTGATGTTTTCTTTGCCGCCAACCCCTTTAACGATTTGCTCTGCGACCTGTTTATAATCCATAAATCCTCCTCGTGTTTTTTGGGATGAACGATACCTTTCCGGATAAGGTTAATCGTTTAATCACAATGTCATAATAACCGATTGAATTTCAATGTCAATGGTTAATTAATCGTTTAACCAATGAATTGCTTTTTTTGAATTCTATGATACCATGGTAAACAGATGGAGGTTGTTAACCATATGCCACCCAAAAAAAACATATCTATAAAAGATGTAGCTCGACTTGCAGGCGTAAGCACAGCTACAGTTTCCCATGTAATGAACAAAAACGGGCGTTATTCAAAGGAAACAGAGCAGAAAGTTCAAAATGCCGTTGAAAAATATGGATATGTTTCCAATAATGCCGCCAAAAGTCTTCGCAGTTCATCAACGCGCACAATTGGACTGATTGTACCTAATATCCGCAATGAATTCTTTGCTGATATTGCTTCATCAATTGAGAGTTTTTTTTACGAGCATTCATATTCAGTATTTATATGCAATTCATCCAATGATACCGGTAAGGAGATTGATTACTTCAAACAGCTGAGTTTTCAGCGTGTCGATGGTATTGTCTGCATTTCAGGTCAGCGCATGATCAGCAATGATATTATCAGCCATGATATACCCATTGTACTTCTTGATCGTTCTCCATTGAATACCATGAATCTGCCAACTATCCATTCTGATGATAAAAATGGAATCAAAAAAGCAATGAGCATTCTGTTGAACAAAGGATGCCGACACATTGTATATATTGGCAGCCGCACTTCTCAATATCAGTCTGGAGAACGTAAGAGCGGCTATCTGGAGTCTTTGAGTTCCTACGGAATTCCAATAGATCTGGACATGGTTTTAGACTTGCATAACGAGACCCCCTCCAATGAACAGTCAGAGGTTCTGATTACAGAATA
>CALEMD010000168.1 GCA_937902945.1 uncultured Erysipelotrichaceae bacterium
CGATTAAGACCTACTTAATGCAATATCAGTGTTGCGTTGAGTTTTGCAAATCAGCGGCAGGAACGATTTCGCAAAAATATATTGACACTGGTTTTCCAGTTGGATATGATAGTAAGGCTTAACAGATAAGGCTTTGCCATGCGGTGAAGCCTCATATTAAGACTAAGATGGGCACACTTGGTAGTGTGTGCATAGGCGAAAGGAGATAGCAATGCCAACAATCAACCAGCTGGTACGCAAAGGCCGTACCGACAAAGTTTACAAGTCAAAATCACCAGCATTGAACAGAGGCTTTAACACTCTATCTAACAGACCGACTTCATTGAACAGTCCGCAGAAGAGAGGGGTTTGCACACGTGTAGGAACAATGACACCGAAGAAGCCAAACTCAGCATTAAGAAAATACGCTCGTGTTCGTTTGAGCAATGGTCTGGAAGTAACTGCTTATATTCCAGGAATCGGACACAACCTGCAGGAACACAGCGTCGTCATGATCCGTGGCGGCCGTGTTAAGGATTTACCAGGTGTTCGTTACCACATCATCCGCGGTACATTGGACTGTGCCGGAGTATCAGATCGCAACCAGGGACGTTCCCGTTATGGTGCGAAGAAGCCTAAGGCTGCCAAGTAAGGAATAGGAGGACAAGGACAATGCCAAGAAAAGGTTATGTAGCGAAACGTGACGTTCTGCCTGATCCAATATACAATTCCAAGCTGGTAACTAAGCTGATCAATCGTATTATGCTTGATGGAAAACGTGGAACAGCACAGACAATTCTATACAATTCATTCGCAATCGTAAAAGAAAAGACCAACACTGAACCGATGGAAGTATTTGAAAAGGCACTGGGCAACGTAATGCCTATGCTGGAACTGAAGGTGCGCAGAGTAGGTGGCGCCAACTATCAGGTACCAGTTGAAGTAAGTGCTGAAAGAAAACTGACACTGGGACTTCGCTGGATTGTGAATTACTCAAGACTGCGTCATGAGAAAACGATGGAAGAGAGACTTGCTGCTGAGATTATGGATGCAGCAAACGGAACAGGAGCATCAGTCAAGAAGAAGGAAGATACACATAAGATGGCTGAAGCAAATAAAGCGTTCGCTCACTATCGCTGGTAATCAGAAAGGAGCTGAATATGCCGAGAGAATTTAGTATCGACCACATCCGAAATATTGGAATCATGGCTCACATTGATGCCGGCAAAACAACTACAACTGAGAGAATTCTATATTATTCAGGAAAAACACATAAGATTGGTGAAACCCATGATGGTGCAAGCCAGATGGACTGGATGGTACAGGAACAGGAACGTGGCATTACGATCACTTCTGCCGCTACTACTACTCATTGGAAAGATTGCCAGATCAACATTATCGATACTCCGGGGCACGTTGACTTCACAGTAGAAGTTGAACGTTCACTGCGTGTATTGGATGGTGCTGTAACAGTTCTTGATTCAAAAGCAGGTGTAGAACCTCAGACAGAAACTGTATGGCGTCAGGCTACTGAATATAAAGTACCGCGTGTTGTATTCTCAAATAAGATGGATGCAACAGGTGCCGACTTTGATATGAGTGTCAAATCAATCTACAACCGCTTAGGTGCAAAGGCTGCAGCTATTCAGATGCCGATTGGAAGAGAAAACACATTCCGCGGAATTATTGATCTGGTAGAAATGCGCCAGCACATGTATGAAAACGATCTGGGAACAATGGTAAGCGATGGACCGATCGAAGAACAGTATCTCGATCAGGCTAAGGAAATGCGCCAGCAGATGCTGGAAGCAATTGCTGACTATGACGATGAACTGATGATGAAAGTACTCGAAGGTGAAGAGCCTACAGTAGAAGACATCAAACGTGCAATCCGCAAGGGCGTATGCTCTTCTGAATTCTTCCCTGTTATGTGCGGTTCCGCATATAAGAACAAGGGAGTCCAGCTGCTGCTGGATGCAGTTGTTGACTATCTGCCTTCCCCAGCAGATGTACCGTCCATTACAGGACATACACTTGATGGCAAGGAAGATCAGCGTCACCCGAAGGATGATCAGCCATTCAGCGCATTGGCATTCAAGGTTGCTACCGATCCGTTTGTCGGCAGACTGACATACTTCCGTGTCTATTCCGGTGTTGCAAGTGCAGGCAGCTATGTCCTGAATGCAACTAAGGATAAGCGTGAAAGACTGGGCCGTCTGGTTCGTATGCATGCCAACCACAGAGCAGATATCACTGAAGTTTATACAGGTGATATTGCCGGTGCAGTTGGACTGAAGAATACGACAACAGGTGACACACTGTGTTCTGAAGATGATCCGATTATATTGGAATCCATGGTATTCCCAGAACCGGTTATCCAGATGTCAGTAGAACCGAAGACAAAAGCAGATAACGATAAGATGGACTTGGCGCTTGCTAAGCTTGCTGAAGAAGATCCTACATTCCGTACGTATACAGATGAAGAAACAGGACAGACTATTATTGCCGGTATGGGCGAGCTGCACTTGGATATCATCATGGATCGTATGAGACGTGAATTCAAAGTAGAAGCAACAGCAGGAGCACCGCAGGTTGCATATCGTGAAACAATCAAGAAGACAGCAGAGTGCGAAGGCCGCTTCATCCGTCAGTCTGGCGGACATGGTCAGTATGGTGATGTCTGGATCCGCTTTGAACCGAATCCTGATAAGGGATTTGAATTCGTGGATGCAGTAGTAGGAGGAGCAATTCCGAAGGAATTCATCAAGCCTACACAGCAGGGACTTACTGATGCATTGAATAACGGTCTGATTGCCGGATATCCAATTGTTGATATCAAGGCAACACTGTTTGATGGTTCATACCATGATGTCGACTCTTCTGAAATGGCTTATAAGATTGCCGCTTCATTGGCATTGAAAGAAGCTGCTAAGAAGTGCCAGCCGGTTCTATTGGAACCAATCATGAGTGTTGATATCACAGCACCAGCTGAGTATCTTGGAAGCGTCATGGGTGATGTTACTAAGCGCCGTGGACAGATCAGAGAGCAGGAAGAAATCGGAAATGCCATTAAGGTCAGATCCTTTATCCCACTGTCAGAAATGTTCGGCTATGCAACCGATCTGAGATCTTATACACAGGGCCGCGGCACCTATATGATGCAGATGGATCACTACGAAGAAGTACCGAAGTCAATTGCTGAAGACATCGTTAAGAAAAACTCAGCACTAGCGAAGTAAGCATTGCATTTAAAGGACGTTTATCATAAAATGATATCGGACTGAATTAAGAAAATATCAGGAGGAAAAGCCATATGGCAAAGGAAAAATTTGATAGAGCGTTAGAACACGTAAATATCGGAACCATCGGTCACGTTGACCATGGTAAAACCACACTGACAGCTGCAATTACAAAGTATCTGTCCAAATTAGGACTCGCAGATTTCGAAGCCTATGATCAGATTGACGGAGCACCAGAAGAGTACAAGACTACACACAGACACTATGCACACGTTGACTGCCCGGGGCACGCCGACTACATTAAGAACATGATTACAGGTGCAGCACAGATGGATGGAGCAATCCTCGTCGTTGCTGCAACTGATGGACCAATGCCTCAGACTCGTGAGCACATCCTGCTCGCTCGTCAGGTAGGTGTTCCACGCATGGTTGTGTTCCTGAACAAGTGCGACATGGTTGATGATCCAGAACTGGTTGATCTGGTTGAAATGGAAGTTCGTGAACTTCTCAATGAATATGGATTCGAAGGCGATGATACACCAATCATCCGTGGATCTGCATTGAAGGCTCTCGAAGACGATCCTAAGTGGACACCGGCTATTGGTGAACTCATGGATGCAGTTGACTCATGGATTCCAACTCCTACACATGAAATGGACAAACCATTCCTCATGGCAATCGAAGACGTCTTCACAATTACTGGACGTGGAACAGTTGCTACAGGACGTGTAGAACGCGGAAAGCTTTCCATCAACGAAGAAGTTGAAGTTGTTGGTATCAAGCCTACAAGAAAGACAGTTGTTACTGGAATTGAAATGTTCCGTAAGACACTGGATTATGCACAGGCTGGCGATAACATCGGAGCATTGCTCAGAGGTGTTAACCGTGAAGAAATCGAAAGAGGACAGGTTCTTGCTAAACCAGGTTCCGTTACTCCTCATACAGAGTTCAAGGCTCAGGTTTACGTTCTGACTAAAGAAGAAGGCGGACGTCATACTCCGTTTGTCACTAACTACCGTCCTCAGTTCTATTTCAGAACTACTGACGTTACTGGTGTAATCAACCTTCCTGCAGGAACAGAAATGGTTATGCCTGGTGATAACATCGAAATGGATGTTCAGCTGCTCAGCCCAATCGCTATCGAACAGGGAACTAAGTTCTCCATTCGTGAAGGCGGACGTACAGTAGGTTCAGGTCACATTACTACAATCGTTAAGTAATTTCAGTAAATACAGAAAAACCAGTTGGGTGATCTTGCCTGGCTGGTTTTTATGTGGCGTCAAAGCAGAACAGGCATTATAATTGGTATAGTTTGGAGGATAGAACAATGGGAAGAACAAGAACTGAGTTAAAACAGGATGCTAAGCAGATATTGCATGCGAACTACTGGCCTGCAGTTTGGATTTCAATCGTATTGCTATTTGCAACAGCTTCATCAACAGCAGCAGGAGGCTCAAGCCAGACCAGCAATGAATTTGGATATGGTCATCAGAGTGAATTTCTGAGTGATTACGGCTGGCTGTTTGTTGTATTGGCTATTGCAGTTGTAGTCATTGTTGCAGTATTCATTCTGCTGCCGTTGGAATTTGGCAGCCGCAGTGCTTTGAATCATATGACAGATGGTACAAGAAAAGGCAGAATTAAAGCGGCATTTGCTTCAGGAAACTACGAAAGAATTGTTAAGACTGGATTCCTGCGTGACTTGTATATATTTCTATGGGCACTTCTATTCATTATTCCTGGCATTATAAAAACTTATTCATATTACTTTGTGCCATATCTTTTAGATGATCATCCGGAATTATCTGGAACAGATGTGCTTCGCTTATCAGAAGAGATGACTAAAGGAAGAAAATGGGATCTGTTTGTACTGGATCTTTCATTCATATTCTGGTATATGCTTTCTAGAGTTACCTGCGGATTGGCTGGTATCTTCTATGTAAGTCCATATGTCTTTTTGACACAGACAGAGGCATATTATGATTTCGTAGATAATGGACTCGATCCGCTTCGCCCAGCAGGTGTTGTAGATACTGAGAGTGCCAATGATTAAAGGACTTCTATTTGATTACGATGATACTTTGTCTGATAGAAGCATGTCAGCATATCTGTATTACTGTGACATACTGAAAAGACTGTTTCCAGACATCGATCCTGCAAGTGCAGAACTTGAAGCAAGAGCACAGCAGTGCATGACATGGGATGAGTTTGGAAGAATTGATAAAGCCCATGTATTTGAAGAGCTTAAAGCACACTATGATTCCAGTATTGACGTCGAACATGAAAAGCAGATCTGGTATGAAAACTTTGATCGTTTTCAAGTTGTACAGCCTGGCTGCTATGAAATACTCGCCAAGCTGAAAAAAGAATACAAACTGGGCATAGTAACAAATGGTGCCGGCAGGACACAGAATGCGAAGATAGATATTCTGAAACTGCGGGACTATTTTGACACGGTTCTTGTCAGCGGTGACTTCAAAGCAGCTAAACCAGATCCATCGATATACAGACAGGCCGCATCTGATCTCAAGCTGGAATGCAGTGAAATTGCATTCATTGGAGATACATTTGCGACAGATCTTTTAGGCGCAATCAATGTGGGTATGATGCCTCTCTGGTTCTGCTATAAAAAAGAATGTGCAACAAGGTATCCTGTAAAGCAATTGCATGCTTTCAGTGATATTGAGGATATGTTTCTGATTCACAATGAATGGAATAAATAATGAAACGGATAATCACTTTATCTGCAGATCAGCTTCTGACATCTAGAAGTACACTGCTGTATCTTGAGAATCTTTTTCAAGTGCAGGAAGCCACAAAATCGTTTTCACAGCTTTATGATGCAATCATAAAAGAACAGGATGACATAGACATTCGCATATCAGAAAAAGATATGCAGATCATACTGCAAAGCAAAACGGCTTATAAGATACTGCTGATGCTTGGCAGAGCGTCTGATGCGAATCCTAATATTCAGATTCATTTCTGCAGATAGGAGAATTGATGAACAGATCACTTGGTTTCAGCTGTCTGCAGAATGCAAGGCAGTTAGGCGGGTACAGGACAGAAGATGGCAGGTGCGTAAAAGAAAATGTGCTTCTTAGAAGCGGAAAGCTGAATTGTGCTTCTGCTGAAGAAAAGAATGCGCTGGATAAGATTTACCATTTGCAAACTGTGATTGACCTTAGAACGAAAGATGAAAGAAAAGCAGAACCAGATCCTTATATACTGAATTCTGAAAATATCTGGATTCCGGTGCTGAATGAAGATGCATATACAGATGCGAACCTGCAGGAAATTGCAGCATTTACAAAAGAGTATGGTGACAATCCTGCCGCAGAAGCTGTTGCGATACTGCAAAGCGGGTATGATATATCAATCATGTATCAGCAGATGCTTTCTGATCCATATTCAATGAAACAGTATGCGAAGTTTCTGCGTCAGCTGTTATTGATTCATCCAGGAAATTCTGTACTTTGGCATTGTTCTGGCGGGAAAGACAGAGCAGGAACAGCGGCTGTATTACTGCTGGTTGCTTTAGGCGCAGATGAGCAGACTATTCTGCAGGACTTTGATCTATCCAATCACTATTACGAAAAATCGATACAGCAGATGAGACTTGATGCGAGCAGACTGACTGATGATCCGGTCATTATTGAGAAGACCGGATACTTTGCAGGAGTAAATTCTGAATATATGGAAAAAGCTATGCAATGGATGAAAGAAACCTATGGCAGTTTGCACAGCTATCTAACTGAAGCACTTTCTATCAATGAAGCAGAAATTCAAATGCTAAAACATTTGTATACTGAAATACTATATTAAGCAAGAGGTTATCATGTAGAACATAATTCATTTTTATTATGCAAAATCAATTACACATGCATGCATGGTAAATACATATATAAGATAAGTAAAAAGGTTATAATTAATTTCTTTACTAATTTGTGTAACGTTGTATTTTTGAATTAGTAAAACACTGCTTTTACTATATCTATTATCAGATATGTAAATAATTGCTTCAATTTTGCAAACGACGGAGATATAGAGCCACCTGATCCGGTAGTTCAGAGCCACTTTCCGTTTTTTTGAGAGCCAGCAAATCCGGCAGTATAGAGCCACCCTTTTTGGAGGGTGGCTCGTGCTTTGTCTATTCCTTAGTTTCTCTCATTGAAGATCCTTCGATTGTGATTCTAAATGCATTGTGCACCAAGCGATCCAGAATAGCCTCGCCTATAGCAGGATCTGTTATCTTGTGCTTCCATTCAACATCCATTAATTGGGAACTGATGATAATGGAACCTTTTTTGTAACGAAGATCGATCAGTTTGAGAAGGTATTCCTGGGTATAGTTGAA
>CALEMD010000169.1 GCA_937902945.1 uncultured Erysipelotrichaceae bacterium
ATTTGCAGTATTTGATGGAATCCCTGCTCAGCTGTCAAAGAAAGTGAAGAAATACAAACTGTCTGCTTTAAATAAAAACGCACGTTTCCGCTCATATGAAGACTCATTCATCTGGCTTAATGAGGCAATGATAGTTAACACCTGTTTCAATGCCTCAGATCCTAATGTGGGACTGGCTATCAGTGCAGACCATTCGACTCAGAAATGCTATATGGCAGATACTGGTCTGCTTGTTACGCAGACATTCATGGATGGGCGGTTTACAGACAATGAACTGTATAAGGCAATACTGTTTGATAAACTGAATATCAATGAAGGCATGATTATGGAAAATGCAGCTGCGCAGATGCTCAGAACAAGCGGTCACAAACTGTATTTCTATTCACGGACAGATCTTGAAAACAAAGAAAATACCATGGAAATAGATTTTCTGATAGCATGCGGCAAGAAAATATCGCCAATTGAAGTGAAATCCGGCAATTATCGTACACACGTTTCACTGGATAGATATATGAAGAAATTTGCTTCAAGAGTAGGCCAGCCGTATATCATCTACACAAAAGATCTGAGTATGAAAGATGGCATTCTTCATCTGCCTATATATATGACAATGCTCCTATAGTGCAGTCAAAAAAGAGATATGCACATTCTTAATCCCGATTAACGGGAAGAAAGAATCGTATATCTCTTTTCTTGTGATTGAGGAAGGAAAGAATATGCCGGGCAGTGCTTTACTGGATATTGCTTTCTACCATCGGTCTGATTACCAGTTCCTGCACAGCCGCATCTTCTGGGGCTTCGGCAGCCTGCAGGATCATTTCAGCGACAGATTCCGGTTTCATATATGTATGGTTGGCAACAGCTCTGAATGCAGTGTCAATGCCGCCGGGATATACGGACATGACTTTGATATTGTCTTCTTTTGCTTCTTTCAGAAGACTCTTGGAGATAGCATCCATGGCATCTTTGCTGGCAGTATAGCCGGCCATGTTCGGATTGTGGAACAGACAGCAGCTGCTGAGAATGTTGATAATCATGCCATGGTTCTGCTCCTTCATGCCTGGATAGAACTCCTGTATCATTTCAAGATGGGTAATGCAGTTGAGTTCAAGCATCTTCCGCAATAGGTCAATGCTCATTTCTGCCACTGGTTCCTTCTTGAGATTGGCTCCGGCATTATTGATGAGAATATCGAGATTTCCATATACATTTTTTACATCTCTGCAGAAAGAATGCAGTGCTTCTGCATCCATCAGGTCAAAGCATTGCTGGACTGTACTGCAGGAAGGATCAAGCAGAGAAAGGACAGAATCCATCTTTTCCTGGCTTCTTCCGCATAAAGCAAGATCGTAATCTTTCGAAAATGCGATTGCAAGAGCTTTTCCCAAACCATCTGTGGCACCTGTAATCAGTACTGTTTTTCTTGTCATATTAGCCTCCGGATATGTACTTCCAATATATCAGAATCAGGCAATGTTGTATAATGGACACACGGAGAAAACAGCAATGGATACAAGCAAAGAACGGATTCTAGAACTTAGAAGACAGTTGAATCAGTATGCAAAGGAATACTATGTCAACGATGCACCAAGCGTACCGGATTCAGAATATGATCGGCTGATGAATGAGCTGATCGAACTAGAGAGGGAACATCCCGAGTACAGTGATCCTCTCAGTCCTACTAAAAGAGTCGGCGGCATTGTTTTAGATGGATTTGTTAAGGTAACCCATGACAAGCCGATGCTCTCTATGGGAGATGTTTTCAGCTATGATGAGCTGAAGGGATGGGCTGCGGATATACAGAAACAAGTGGGAAAAGTTTCCTACAGTGTAGAGAATAAGATAGATGGCTTAGCTATGTCGGTGCGCTATCATGACGGCAAATTCTTTCAGGCGGTGACTAGAGGGGACGGCACAGTCGGTGAAGATGTTACTGAAAACGTAAAGACGATCCGTTCCATACCGATGGAGATTGACTGCAAGGAAGATCTCGAAGTGCGCGGTGAAGTATTTATGCCGCATGCATCATTTGAAAAGCTCAATGAAAAACAGAAAGCGGAAGGGAAGCCGCTGTTTGCCAATCCTAGAAATGCCGCTGCCGGCAGTATCCGTCAGCTTGATTCAGCAGTGGCCGCATCAAGAAAACTGGATGCTATTTTCTACTATGTGCCTGATGCAGAAGCATTGGGCTTTCATAAGCATTCAGAATCAATTCAATGGATTGCCTCGCTGGGCTTTCATACCAATCCTCGCAATCGTGTCTATAGTGATATCAATGATGTCATTGCCTGGATTGATGAAATGGCAGCACAGAGGGACAGTCTTCCATTTCCAATTGATGGCATGGTACTGAAAGTGGATGATCTGGCACTGGAAGAAAGACTCGGCTATACAATCAAGACACCGAAATGGGAGATTGCCTATAAGTTTCCGGCTGAAGAAGCAATGACCTTATTAGAAGATATATTTGTAACAGTCGGCCGAACAGGCAGAATCACACCCAATGCGAAGCTGACTCCGGTGAGACTCGCAGGAACATCTGTATCTGCCGCTACTCTGCATAATGAAGATCTGATCAAAGAGAAAGATATCCGCATAGGAGATATGGTCGTTGTCCATAAAGCAGGAGATATTATTCCGGAAGTGATTTCATCTGTGAAAGAGAAAAGAGATGGGTCACAGGTTCCGTATATATTCCCGCATATATGTCCGGTCTGCGGAAGTCCGCTGCTGAGATTGGAACAGGAAGCAGATTACTATTGCATCAATGCGGACTGTCCGGCTAGAGTTACAAGTTCCATAGCCCATTTTGCCAGCCGCGATGCCATGGATATTGATGGTCTGGGTGAGAAAAGAGTAGAGCAGCTGCATACGGCCGGACTGCTGAATACAGTTGAAGATATATACCAGCTGAAAGAACACCGGGAACAGATTCTTTCTTTAGATAAATTCAAGGATATATCCTGCAATAAACTGCTGGCCGCAATTGAAGCATCCAAGCAGAATTCTCTGGAGAAACTGATCTATGGACTGGGCATTCGGCAGATTGGGGCTAAGGCAGCCATGGTTCTGGCGAAACACTTTGATACAATGAACCGTTTGATGGAAGCAAGTCATGAGGAATTATGTCAGATATCCGATATCGGCAGCATCACCGCCGATGCACTCATTGCCTTCTTCAGCGATGAGAAGAACAGACAGATGATTGAAGCACTTGAAGAAGATGGCCTGAATATGATCTGCATCAAGGGTGAGATCAGGCAGAGTATATTCACAGGCAAGACCTGCGTGCTGACTGGAACCATGCAGAAATACTCCCGCAAGCAGGCACAGGAACTGCTGGAGTCATTAGGCGCAAAGGTAGCCGGCAGCGTATCCGCAAAGACGGATTATGTCATATTTGGAGAAGAAGCAGGTTCCAAACTGGATAAGGCAAGAACACTGGGAGTGGAAACCATGGATGAAGAACAGTTTCTGGCGGCTGTAAATGAGAGCCTGGCTGGTTGACCTTGGTGAATGACACCCTTACAATAGTGGAGGAAAACGGAGAAAAGGTATGGAAGATAAAAAAGATGCGGCATATTTCACAAAGCTTGCACATCAGCTGATGTTCGATCTTTCTGAACAGGAAGCCAATGACATAGTAAAGGAATTTGATACATTGAATTCGCAGCTGCAGCTGATGGATGCGGTTGATACTGAAGGCGTAGAGCCGATGGTATATCCTTTTGAAGAAGCAACCTCTTATCTGCGTGAAGATGAAGTGACAAATGTTATTTCCCAGGAAGAGGCTTTGAAGAATGTAGATAAGAATCTGGAAGGGCATTTTGTTCTGCCGAGGGTGGTAAAAGAATGATTAAAGAGATGGCGGCCAATAAGGCTGAAGCAGAAATAAGAGTTGAGAAGGCAGTAAAGGAAACAGAAAGACTGCAGGCAATGCTCAATGATGTAATTACAATGGTGGATCCATCTGTTCAGCTGGCTTCTTTGCCGCAGAACGGTGAGATGTATGGAGTTCCGATTGCACTGAAGGACAATGTCTGCACGAAAGGCATACGCACAACGGCTGGATCACGGATACTGGAAAACTATGTGCCTGTTTATAATGCCTGCATAGTTGATAAGCTGAAGGCGGCAGGAGCCGTGACAATCGCAAAGGCATCCATGGATGAACTGGCAATGGGCGGTACCAATATGACCTGCTTTACAGGCCCGGTATACAATCCATGGGATCGTTCAAGAATGAGTGGGGGATCAAGTGGCGGCAGTGCGGCTTTGGTGGCTTCTGGTGCAGTGCCGATGGCTATTGGCTCCGATACCGGTGACTCTATCCGCAAACCGGCTTCTTTCTGCGGCGTAACAGGTGTTAAGCCAAGCTATGGCAGAATATCCCGCTATGGCATCATTCCTTATTCCTCTTCACTGGATCATGTTGGATACTTTACCCGCAGCGTAGAAGATGCCTGTACAGCACTGCATGTATTGGCCGGCCGAGATGACCGTGATATGACATCTTCTTATGAACCGGTACCCGATTATCTGAATCTCTTGAATTCGGATATCAAGGGAAAGAAAATTGCTGTATTCGGCAACGTAATTGAGGCCATGCAGAATCAGGAAACCAAAGACATGTTCAATGGACTTGTTTCTAAATTGCAGGATGCAGGGGCTATCGTAGATACATTTTATTTTAAAGAAGAGCTTATGAAGGCACTGCTTCCGGCATACTATCTGATTGCCAACTGTGAAGCAGCGGCCAATCATTCCAATCTTGACGGCATCCGCTTCGGAGTCAGAAAAGATGGTGCAAGCATGGAAGAGATCATGACTGCTTCGCGTACTGCCGGTTTTGGACCGCTGATCCGCAGACGCTTTGTCATTGGCAGCTATGGTCTGTTTGAAGAGAATCAGGAAAGACTGTTCCGCAAGGCACAGAAAGTCAGAAGACTGATTGTTGAAAATGCCGGAGAATGCTTCAAAGAGTATGACTGTCTGATTGCACCGGCAAGCGGCAGTATTGCACCGCTGCTGAATGACAGAAGTCTTGATGAACTTGGCGATGATTATCTGATTGCTGAGAATCATATGATCATCGGCAACTTCGGCGGATTCCCTTCGATGACTCTGCCGATGGGATTTGAACAGGGATGCCCAATCGGCATCAACCTGACATGCCGTGCATTTGAAGAAGTGCAGATGTTCAATTTTGCCAAAGCAATTGAGGATATTACCGGTTACAAGGATCTGAAGGCGGAGGTGAAATAAGATGGAATACGATGTTGTCATAGGAATAGAAATACACTGTGAACTGAAAACAAAGACAAAGATGTTTTCAGGCGCTCCGTGTTCATTTGGCAGAAAAGCCAATACATGCATTAATGAAGTGGATCTAGGACATCCTGGCACTTTGCCCTGCGTCAATAAAGAAGCAGTTGCCAAGGCCATAGAAGCATGTACCGCTTTGCATCTGACTATTGATCCGCTGGTGAAGTTTGACCGCAAGAACTACTATTACTCAGATCTGCCGAAGGGATTTCAGATCACCCAGCAGTTTCATCCGTTAGGCAAAGATGGCTATGTCATCATTCATACAGAGAATGGTGAAAAGAAGATCGGCATTGAACGCATTCATATGGAAGAAGATACTGCCAAGCAGTTCCATCTTCGTGAACAGACTCTGCTTGACTATAACCGGGCAGGAACTCCATTGATTGAGATTGTATCAAGACCTGACATGAGCAGCGGGGAAGAAGCACAGGCATATGTAGAAGCCATCCGTGAGACGCTTTATTATATCGGGGTATCCGATGTCAAGATGGAAGAGGGCTCTCTGCGCTGCGATACCAACGTTTCCATCAAGCCAAAAGGCAGTACGGTATTAGGCACAAAGAATGAAATCAAGAACCTGAACTCCATTGCCAATATCGGCAAGGCGGTTGACTATGAAGTGCAGAGACAGAAAGCAATTCTTGAATCCGGAGGAAATGTCATTCAGGAAACAAGAAGATTTGATGATGAGACAAAGACGACGGTTGCGATGAGACGCAAGGAAGGCAATGTTGACTATAAGTTCTTTCCAGAACCGAATATATTCCCAATCCGTCTTGACGCAGAATGGATTAAGAAGATACAGGACTCCATGCCGGAACTGCCGGCCGCAAGAGCAGACAGATACGCGAAGGAATATGGACTTTCCAGACATGATATTGATTTATTGATTGCCAATAAGGAACTGTCTGAGTACTTTGAGAAAGTCATGCAGCATACGCATAATGCCAAAGGTGTATGCAACTGGCTGCTGGGTGAAGTCAGTGCCTGGCTCAACCGCAGTGAGAAGACAATTGATCAGTGTGTTATGAAACCAGAGGATTTAGCAGAAATGATCAATATGATTGATGGCGGCAGCGTATCAGCAGCCCAGGCTAAGGAAATCCTGCCGGAAGTGATAGTCGGCAAGAATCCGCAGAATGTTGCCAAGGAAAAAGGACTGCAGCAGGTATCAGACACCGGTGCTCTAGAAGCAATGATCAATGAAGTGCTCGATGCCAATCCGACGGCCATTGAAGATTTCAGGAATGGCAAGGACAGAGCTGTAGGCTTCCTGGTTGGACAGGTTATGAAGAAGTCTAAGGGACAGGCAAATCCGGGTATGGTCAGTAAACTGCTGAAAGAGAGTCTCAAGAACAGAATTGGCTGATGTGATACAATAGGACAGTAAAAGAGAGAGAACTATGACACAGAAAACACATAAGACACAGAAAGCGGCTGTACATACAGTTAAGAAAAAGCATAAGAAGAGCAATCGTACAAGAACGATTTTCTGGGTATGCCTTGTTCTTCTGCTTACACCGTGCGTGATACTGGCATGGATTCTGATATCTTCTGCCCTTGATTCCGGTTCACCGGTTCTAGGACACAGATATGACAATGACTTGAATCCAGCCATTACCAAGACTGAGATGAAGAGTGTCAAGGAAGCAGTCAGCAGCATCAGCGGAGTTGAATCTGTAGATGTTGAAATGGCAACTGCAACACTGAGAATCTATGCAGACATTACTGATTCGGCAACTTCCGAAACTGCCTTCTCAACAGCTGACAGCATCTATACAGCAGTGACGCAGATTCTTGATCCATCTGTCTATTTCACTCAGCACGACAATATGAAGATGTATGATCTTGATATCCATGTGTATAACCTGAGTGATGACAGAGACAGTGATGCATTTGTCTATGTCGAGAAGATCAAGAACTCAGGCATGGAAGAACCAACCCAGCAGCTTGTTTCTACAGCCATTGATGAAGAACTCGCACAGAGTCTGCGCGATGAGGTAGAAGCAAGAAAGAATCCGACACCAACTCCGGAATCATCTTCTGATTCCATCACAGTAGGCGGTCAGGATAACGAAGATACGCCGACTCCAACACCGGCAGAATAAAGGGAACGGGCATGCAAATGCCCGTTTTAAGACTATGGAAAAGAATATGGAATTTACAGCAGTATGTGAGGAATACTCCTTTGAAGGTGACGGAACCGTGCATCAGCAAGGCATGGTTTTCTTTGTGCCGGGATTGATCAAAGGGGAGAAGGCGTTGCTTTCTGTGACCTCTGTTAAGAAGACATATGGCTATGCAAGAATCGTTGAGATCATTGAACCTTCCGTGCATAGAGTAAAAGAGAACTGTTCTGCCTATAGACTGTGCGGAGGCTGTCAGCTTCTGCATATGGACATAGAAGAACAGCATCGCTTTAAGGAAGAAAAGGTCAAAGAATGCTTTGCAAGAA
Source organism: uncultured Erysipelotrichaceae bacterium (assembly GCA_937902945.1). Lineage (GTDB taxonomy): Bacteria > Bacillota_I > Bacilli_A > Erysipelotrichales > Erysipelotrichaceae > Bulleidia. The sequence goes on from CALEMD010000169.1 coordinate 7,784, forward strand.
ATGCAAAGATGGATGTGAATCCTCTGCCGATTCTTTTTTCTGCAGTCACAGAGGGATATAGAAACAAAGTGCAGGTGCCTGTACAGGCGATTGATCATAAGGTTCAGATGGGATTCTATCAGAATCACTCCAATACGATTGTAGAAACAGATAACTGTCTGGTTCAGAGCGAACTTTCCAACAGCATTGTGCATAACATGAGGCAGTGGCTGCAGGAGTTAGGATGCGGCAGTGCCTTCAGGCATGTACTGATCAAGCATGCACAGAATTCCAATCAGCTGATGATTGTCATGATTGTAAGAGAGTATCCATTCCGCAATGCAGATCGCTTGAAGGAAAAGATACTGGCAGCCTATCCGGATATTCAAAGCCTTTCCGCAGTGATCAACAGACGCAGTGACAATGTCATACTCGATGGACAGGATGTATTGATTGCGGGAACTCCATATATACAGGAACAGCTTTTAGACTGCACATTTGAGATCAGTGCCCGTTCTTTCTTTCAGATCAATGCATCTGCCACGGCCCTTCTTTATCAGACCGTTCTTGACTATGCAAAAGATGAGACCCCGCAGGTACTGATTGATCTATACTGCGGAACAGGTACCATTGGCATCCTTGCTGCAAAGCAGTCAAAGAAAGTATATGGAATTGAGATTGTGCCTGATGCCGTCAAGGACGCAAGACGCAATGCCGAAATCAATCACATAGAAAATGCCGAGTTCTTTACAGCGGATGCATCAAAGGGCGCACAGAGAATCCTTGCCAGCCATATTCACGCCGGCACAGTGGTCGTCGATCCTCCGCGCAAGGGATGCAGCAAGGACACACTCGATGCTATATTGAAAATATCACCGAACAAACTGATCTACGTATCCTGCAATCCAGCTACATTGGCACGGGACTGTGCATATATGAATGAGAATGGCTACAGTATACAGACGATCCAGCCAGTGGATATGTTTCCTGGAACTGTGCACGTTGAGACGGTAGTATTGATGTCAAGAGTTAAAGAAAAATAGGCGCGAAAGCCCAGTAATACTGCGGTTTTCGGGGAATCTGGCAAATTTGGCATCGGGCAGCCAAAACGCTTCTCGGTAACTTATCGAATGGCAATCTGGGTCAAAAAGTGTTAGAGTTGAGTTGCCACGATAGATGTCACTATGTTGAGTTGCCGAGTTAGATGTT
>CALEMD010000170.1 GCA_937902945.1 uncultured Erysipelotrichaceae bacterium
GGTCGCAGGGGTGGTTGTGGTGCTGGGTGGATATGCAGCATTGTCTGACACCATGGATGATATTATTACGGATGCACTCGGGGCTGGTGTTGTGGCTATAGTGGGATATTTCTCGATGAAGAGGTATCCAGCTTGGGTTGAAAACATGCAGCTGAGAATGAAGCAGAAGCAACCGACTGGGCAAAATGACTGATAATCTGTTACTATGAATTAAGAAGTATCACATGTATCAGGAAAGAAGGGATTCAGATGCCGTCTGCTTATGAAGCATACTGCCGAAGCTATCAGTCGATCATGAGACTGGCTGTTCAGTTTCTTGACTGGACAGAACCTACTGTGCTCAATGGGAAAGGCGCTATTGCAGATCTTGCTGATCTGATTCAGAAGAAAGGGTATAAAAAGATCCTGTTTGTGACAGATGAAGGTCTTCAGAAACTGCATCTTCCGGATACTCTGCTTGAGCTTCTGAAGGAAAGAAACATTGAAGTTTTTGTTTATGACAAAGTGAAGCCGAATCCTTCAATTGCCAGTATTGAAGAAGCAAGAACTATGTATGCAGATAATGGATGCGAGGCAATTATCGCTATGGGCGGCGGCTCAGTCATGGACTGTGCAAAGGCTGCAGGTGCTAGAATTGCCTGTCCGAACAAGAGCGTTGCGCAGATGCGCGGTGAACTGAAAGTAGGCAGAAAGATACCTATGCTGTTTGCTATTCCGACTACGGCAGGAACCGGATCAGAAACTACAATAGCCGCTGTAGTATCAAATCCGGAAACACATGAGAAGTTCTCTATCAACGATCCGCATCTGCGGCCGAAATATGCAGTGCTGGATCCAGAGCTTACAGTTGGGCTTCCAGGCAAAATTACTTCTACTACCGGCATGGATGCATTGACGCATGCAGTTGAAGCATATATCGGTCAAAGCAATACAAAAGATACAGAAAGGGCCGCAAAAGATGCAGTACGGCTGATATTCAGCAATCTTGAAACCGCCTATAATGAACCGCAAAACTTGCAGGCAAGAAGCAATATGCTGTTGGCTTCCTATTATGCAGGACTGGCATTTACAAGAGCATATGTAGGCTACTGCCATGCCATTGCTCATGCTCTCGGCGGCATGTACGGTGTACCGCATGGATTGGCAAATGCAGTGATTCTGCCAGTTATGCTTGACTGGTTTAAAGAAAGTGCATGGCATCGCTTAGCAGAGCTTGCTGATGCTGCAGGCATGAGAGACTGCGGTATATCAGACGAAGAAAAAGCCCGCGCATTCATTGAAGAAATCAGAAGAATGAATCGCAATATGCAGATTCCTTCAACGATCAAAGAGATTCAGGATGAAGATATGGATCTCATTGCTGAAAGAGCAATGCATGAAGGAAATCCTCTGTACCCAGTGCCGAAGATTATGAATAAAGAAGAATGCAAGGATGTTCTGAAGATACTCAAAGGATAAACTTGGTGTTACAATAAACGAAACCGAAGAATGGAAGAAGTAACAGAGATTCTATGTATATAGAGATGGCTGTAGCAGGTGAAAGAGCTGAACATAGAGAACTGTGAATGCATCCAGGAGGGTCTGCCCGATATGTAGGACAGAACGGTATACGGCCGTTATCCGTCAGAGAACAAAGAAAAGTGGAACCACGCACACAGACGTCTTTTTGATAAGAGGCGCCTTTATTTCATTCAGGAGGAAAAATGATTAAACTGTATAACAGCAAAGATTTAAAGATTGAAGAATTCAAACCGATTCAGGAAGGACATGTAAGCATGTATGTATGCGGGCCGACCGTATACAATTATGCGCACATAGGAAATGCAAGACCGATTATTGTTTTTGATGTTCTGCGCAGACTGTTTGAAGCAGAAGGATACAAGGTGAAGTATGTATCCAACTACACGGATGTAGATGATAAGATCATCAAGAGAGCACACGATGAAGGGGTCAGTGAATCAGAAGTTACGGATCGCTATATTAAAGCGTACCAGGATGTCAGAACCATGCTGCATACAGAACCTCTTGATGCGGCACCGCGGGTTACAAAGACTATGGATCAGATCATTGAATTCATCCAGCAGCTGATTGACAGCGGACATGCATACCAGGTCAATGGCGATGTATACTTCAGTGTTGATTCTGTGCCAACATATGGAGAAATAAGCCACCAGAAACTTGATCAGCTTGAAGCAGGCGCAAGAATAGAA
>CALEMD010000171.1 GCA_937902945.1 uncultured Erysipelotrichaceae bacterium
GGCATCTGATGGTTCAGCCATGTGTACTGTCTTTTCGCAAACTGGCGGGAGTGCTGCTGAATCAGTTCTTTGACTTCTGACAGTGTGCACTTTCCTTCATAGTAAGCTCTGAATTCCTTATAGCCTATTGCCTGCATGCACGGAGTGTCAAATGTGACTCCTGCATCAAGCAGTTTCTGCACTTCCTCTGCTAGGCCCTCATCAAACATGGAAGAAGTCCGTTCATTGATTCTAGCATACAGTGTATCTCTTTCCATTGTGCAGCCAGCCAGATATACATCATAGATCATCTGATGTTTCTGCTGCTTCTCTGCATCACTCTGCCTGATGCCGGAAGTATCATAGATATTCAGGCTTCGAATGACACGTCTTCTGTTATTTGGATGAATCTTCTCTGCCTGTATTGGATCTCTCCGTTTCAGCAGCTGATACAATGCATCGCTGTCCATCTTTTCATATTCTTCATTCACCTGTGTCTGCTCTTCTGTAAATGCATAGTCATAGAGACAGCTTTTCAGATACAGCCCTGTTCCTCCGCATAGTATTGGCAGAGTATCGCATTCTTCAATTGCTCTGCGGGCATTTTTCTGAAAATCAAACACACTGTATGGTTCTGATGGATTGAGTATATCAATCAGATGATGCGGTATTCCCTGCATCTCATCTTTCGTGATTTTGCCAGAACCTATATCTAAGCCCCTATACACCTGTACTGAATCTGCAGATATGATTTCTGCATGCAGGCGCTGTGCCATCATAACCGCAAAGCTGCTTTTCCCAGAAGCTGTTGGGCCGACAATTGCCAATACCTTCTTCATCTGAGAAACTCCTTCGTCAATGTCTTCTCATCCAATATGACAAATGTCGGTCTGCCATGAGGACAGTGATATGGATTCTCGCATCTGCTTAATTGAGCAACGACCTCATTCATTTCTGTCATGCTTAATGAACGGTTGAATCGAATGGACCTATGGCATGCCATCGTCGCTATCTTTTTCTTCTCCAGTTTCGCATAGCGGTTTTCTTTTTCCTGTGCAAAGTTATCAAGCAGATCCTGCAGAAGAGTCTGCTCTTCTGTTTCGTGCATCCACATTGGAATAGAGCGGACAATCAGCGTATCTGCACCGAACGGTTCAAACACGATATGCATATCTGATACCGCTTCATTGATTTCATCTATTCTTCTGACCATATCACTGCCGGCTTTCAATGTGATCGGTATCAGACAGTCACTCATGATCGGTGTTTTATTCAATGATTCCTGCAGCTGTTCATAGTGAACTCTTTCCTGTGCTGCGTGCTGATCAATAACTGCCAGTCCTGCCTCACATGCACAGAGTATGAACTTCTCATGCAGCTGACCAATAACCTGCATGTCAGGAAACTTTTGTATGGATGGTGTGTATTCCGGCATCGGTTCATGCACTGCTGGAATTTCTTCTTTCTTCGGCGGCAAAATGTTCTGTGTCTGCCTTGGCTCTTCTTTTTTCTGCGGCATCAATGCATCTGTGTCCATCTGTATCGGCTGATAGTATTCCTGCTTCGGTTTCTGTATTTCTGCCGCCGGTGCCAATACCGTATTCTTCAGTGTATTTCTGATCTGATCCTTCAGAAGATACTCCAGCTGCTTCTCCTTAGAGAGACGCACTTCCCATTTAGAAGGATGCACATTGACATCAAGAAGCTGAGGATCCATTTGAATATTCAATATAACAATCGGGTATCTTCCCTTGACAATAAAGTCCTCATAGCCATCCTGCACCGCTTTATACAGATGATAGGTATGCACCATTCTGCCATTCAGAAACACATGCATATAGTTTCTTGATACTCTTGTTAAAAATGGCTTAACCAGATATCCATCAATCGTATAGTCATAGTCTTCGTAATGAACTGGGACAGCTGATTCTGCTGTCTGACGTCCATAGATCTGATAGATGGCTTCTAAAAGACTGCCCTGTCCGCTGGTGCGGAATGCTTCCTTGCCGTCCGTGATCAGAAGAAAGGATATTTCCGGATGGCTCATCGCAAAACGATACAGAACATCCTGTATCAAAGATCCTTCATATGCTGCAGAACGCAGATGCTTCAATCTTGCCGGCGTCTGATAGAACAGTCCTTCAACGGTTATTTCCGTTCCCTGATTGCATGCATAAGGACCTGCCGATATGATCTTTCCATACTCAATCTGCACTGCAGTTCCTTCTGTGCCATCACTGGTATGCATTGTGACCTTGGAAACGGAGGCAATGGATGGCAAAGCTTCGCCACGGAATCCCAGCGTATGAATAGACCACAGATCATCTGCGTTATGAATTTTGGATGTCGCATGACGCTGAAAGGCAGTGAGTGCATCACTGCTGTCCATGCCGATTCCGTCATCCAGTACGCTCAGTTTCTGTATGCCGCCTTCAGTCAGAGTAACGGTTATTCTCTTTGCGGAGGCATCTATTGCATTCTCAACGAGTTCCTTGACAACACCCATCGGTCTTTCTACTACTTCTCCCGCCGCAATCATATTGGCGGTCTGTGCATCCAGTTTCAGTATTTTTCCCATATTTTTTACCATCGCAATTATATCATGATGCAGGATATAATCTGTGTATGAGACTGAAAGAAGAACATCGCATAGTACTAACCATTGAAAAATCGCGGTTTATCGCCTGTGCTTCTCCCTGTTTTACTGAGGAAGAAGCCAGGGAATATATTTCCCAGATTCGAAAAGAGTTCGCAGATGCCACGCATGTATGCACAGCCTATGCCATTGGCAAAGGCAATGCCATCCAGCGATCCAGTGACAATCATGAGCCTTCCGGAACAGCTGGCATTCCTATGCTGCAGGCAATCCTGCATAGCGGAATTGAGAATGTATGTGTCTGTACAGTACGCTATTTCGGGGGCATTAAACTAGGTGCAGGCGGTCTGATCCGAGCTTACTCTGCTTCTGTGACTTCTGTACTGAAGGAAGCCGAAAAACTGCAGGAAGTCCCTGTAGATGAATATCTTCTAGTATATCCATATGATCTATCCGGTATATTTGACACCTGGCTGCGCACAAATACCGAAGTGCTCAGCCTTGATTATGACGAAAAAATATCCTGTATCTTTCAGACACAGGACACTGAAATCTTGCAGAAGATCCAGAATCTTTCCCGCGGAAAGGTTCTGCCGGTACTGCGCTGCCATACAGTAAAGGAAATGCCTGTCAGCGCGGAATCATCAGCAGATTGATATCCGCATTTCCTTCGATTCCATCAACGCTTCCTTTGTTGGTATACTGCCACATGCTGAAGGTATACGGGAATGTCACTGTATCAGAATAAGAAGCCATCCAGAATTCATAGTCCAACAGCTGTGCCATATCAATTTCATCGCGCAGCCAGGAAGCACTGCCATAAATCATGGCAGTATAGCCGGCATCCTGAATAATCTGACAGTAAGCATCTGCAATATCTGTTTTTTCCTGACGGCTTAAGTTTCTGACTTCATCACTTTCATCTATGAACTCCATATCAAATACAACCGGATAGGCTATTGTATATGGTTCTATCATCTGCAGTACATAGCGGGCTTCTTCCTGGGCTTCTTCAATTGTTGAAGCCTGTGAGAAAAAATAAACCCCTGTATCCATTCCGTATTCAGCAGCTTTGGCGATATTGTCCTGAAAAGCAGAATCCGGAGTAATAGCCGAAGTCTGATAGCCGCGATAGCCTACGCGTATCATTACAAATGAAATGCCTGATTCTTTCAATGCCGCCCAGTCAATAGTTCCCTGGTGTGAAGAAATATCCACCCCATTTACAGAAGTATATGCATCATCTTCATATGTTTTATAGGAGCCTTTATAAGAATACAATTCGGATAAATAGGGATTGGAAGGAATCGGATTCTGTTCAGCGGCTTCTTCTTGATTTGAAGAATTCGAAGTACTTCTTTCCAGCAGAAATACCGCCAGCATGCACACAAGCAATATGAACAGAATTCTTTTGATATTCTTAAACATTCTTCACCTCAACGGGTACGATTATATCATGGACAAATACAGAAGCAGGAAAGAGTTCATGAAGTGCTATACTTGAAGAGAATCGAGGACGAATATGAGAACAATACAGGGAATCTTCTTTGATTTAGGATGGACATTGGAAACACCGAAAAGCGGTGACTGGTTTCTGACAGACTGCTTTAATGAATATGTGCCAGAGAAAGTCCGATTGAGGATTTCTCCTACTGACTGGCAGGATGCAATGCAAACCGGCCATGCTTATATGTCACGCACGCATCTTCTTCATGGTCTGCAGGAAGAAGAAGATAACTTTACAGTCTTCTATCAGATTATTACTTCCTTCTTTCCTGAAACCCGCCTCAGTGAAACAGACGCAAGGGCCATAGCCCATGACAGAACATACAACTATGATAATTATGTGCCTATTGAAAGCACCATTGCTACGCTGCAGAAACTGAAAGATATGGGATATAAACTAGGTGTTATCTCTGATACATATCCAAGTGTTGTCCCGCAGCTCATTGATATGGGCATTGATTCCTTCTTTGACTGCTTTACATACAGCTGTGACTTGGGTGTGCTGAAACCAAATTCCAGAATGTATCAGGATGCATTAGAGAAAATGCATCTGCCGGCATCCTCCTTGCTGTTTGTAGATGATATCCCAGCAAATCTTGAAGCTGCTGCCTCCTTTGGAATCCATCCAGTTCTTTCACTTGCAAAACCTGGATCCAAGCCAGACGAAAGATTTCCATATATCAATGAACCAGCAGAAATATTCAGTCTGCTGAAGCAATATGATCGCTGAAAGAGAAGAGGACATTCATATGAACGAAAAGAATCAGAAAATCATGGATCAGATTCACGGCAAGCTAATTGTCTCCTGCCAGGCACTGCCAGAGGAACCTCTGCACTCTTCCTACATTATGTCACGCATGGCATATGCGGCGTATTTAGGCGGAGCGGCAGGAATCAGAGCCAACACGGTTGAAGACATCACCGAAATCAAGAAGACAGTTTCTCTGCCAATCATTGGCATTATTAAGAGTGTCTATCCTGATTATCCAGAAGTCTATATCACTCCAACCATGAAAGAAGTCGATGCGCTGATTGAATGCGGATGCGACATTATTGCTATGGATGCTACTGATCGCGTACGTCCTGGAAATCGAAACCTAAAGGAGTTCTTCGCTGAAGTCAGAGCCAAGTATCCAGAACAGCTATTCATGGCTGACAGTTCAACAATAGAAGAAGGCATGGCTGCGGCAGCCATGGGCTTTGATATGATCGGTACAACTATGGCAGGATATACTGCAGAATCAAAAGGCTGTTCTGTTCCTCCATACAGCATGATCAAGCATCTGATTCATCACTGCGGCAAGCCAGTGGTTGCGGAAGGTCACATATCCACTCCGGAAATGCTGAGACATGCCATGGATATGGACGCATGGACAGTCGTTGTCGGCAGTGCCATCACCAGACCTCTTGAAATCACTAAATCATTTGTTGCCGCACTGAAATAAGCGCTTTGATTTCAAAAAGCTATCCTACGACAGAATGTGATCTTTTGAAACACCTTGATCAAGCAGATAGTTCCTAAAAAGAGTATGCAGCAGATAGGATTTCCCACATCGGCGAATTCCAGTAATTACTTTTACCTGTCCGTCCCACATATATGAAATGATTTTATGAAGATATCTGTTGCGTAGAATTTCCATACTCTCCTCCGTTGAAATCTTCACATAATTATTATGCTGCATTTCAATAACGCTATATTTCAAAATGATATGCTGGCAAGTCTTGTTATGAAA
>CALEMD010000172.1 GCA_937902945.1 uncultured Erysipelotrichaceae bacterium
GGTCCATGAACTCAACCATGAAGGGAGTTGTTACTACCGATATGTAGTTTCTGCTTGGGTGTCTAGCAATAAACGCAAGCACATCCTCCATCTTTATATCATCGGGAATTCTGTACAGTATCTTGCTGTTGTCCGTTTCATACAGCTGTTCGGGTCTGTCAGCAGTTACAGCCGGCATATTGTTGCGAATAGCAGAGGAATTCATCATTTCATCATAACGCTGTGACAGCATATATCCATCTTTGTAAATAAACGGATTCAATCCAAGAGGCTCCATCATATCCATGATCTCTTTGATATATTCTTTTTTCAGGAGATGGTAGCTGCTGTGTTTATCTTTGCGCACATCCCACATCTGTCCGCCATTCATACCAATGATCACGTCAAACTGTCCGCCGATCTTCCAGTTTTCTGCGTGTACCGCCAGCTGATCGCCAACCGGTCTTCCGGAAGCAATGCCAAGCAGTACTCCCTCTTTGCGCAGGCGGATAAGCGCTTCTCTAGCAATCGGCATAATCGGCTTGCCTATCGCAGTCAGTGTTCCATCAATGTCTGCGATCATCAATTTCATGCATTCAATCATTTTTATCCTTGCTTCCCTGCTGTCAGCGGCTTGATTCTAGTCAAAACCATCTTTGCTACATAACCGGTCAGAAAGCCCATCGGTATGGAGCCGAGAAGCAGATATGGAAGAATCGCCGCAACTGCCGGCTGATTATAGAACATCATGACAACTAGAACCTGTCCAACTGAATGGGAAACGGAACAGATCACTGAAGTAAACATCAGAGAGCTTTTTGCTTTATCTAGAATAATTAAGGCAATACTGCTCAGAAAAACACCGCCTAATGAAATCCAGAATGTACTGCCGAATATCAGGCCTCTCAGCAATGAACTGATTACTACGCGCATGATATTGACAATAATCATTTCCTTTTCGCCAAGTATTCGAATCGTGATCAGAGCTATGATATTAGCCAGTCCGATACGGATGCCAAATGAAAAGGAACCGATATAGATCGATTCTATAAGACTCAGTGTAATTGCCATCGCACTGAGCAGAGTAAGATATACAAATCTCTTTGTCCTGTTATTCTGCACGGTGATTATTGTATCATAAACTGCCCTTAGGATGAACGGGGTTGCTTACATAATCCATGATTGTATGCATTGCCTCTATATATCCATTGAATCCCATGCCTTTGATCTGCCGAATGCAGTATGGTGCTTCATAGGATATCTTTCGGAAATCTTCGCGAGTGCTGATATCAGAGATATGCACTTCTACAACCGGCAGCGGAGCTATGGCTTTAACTGCATCTGCCAGCGCAATGCTTGTATGCGTATACGCCCCAGGGTTAATGACAATGCCATCATATTTCTGAAAATAGGCTTCCTGAATCCAATCCACAAGATCACCTTCATGGTTGCTCTGCCGGCATATCACTTCAATTTTCTCTCTGTCTGCTTCTTCTTCAATCATCTGAATCAGATCAGCATAGGTCTGCCTGCCGTAAATATTCTTCTCGCGGATTCCGAGCATATTCAGATTCGGTCCATTGATTATTATGATCTTCATACCTATTTCCTCACATCAAAGCAGGATCTTCTGTCTGTCGACTGGATCATCAGCTTCTGCATGCTTTCGGTATCCTCATTCTGAATGAGATCTCTGAAGTGCTTCATTTCAGCAGTAAATTCATCTATTTCTCTGACAAGATTATCCTTGTTCAGAATGAACAGTTCCGGCCACAGTGATTCATTGATCTTAGCAATTCTCGTCAGATCTCTGAAAGAGTCTCCGGTATATTCAGCAAGATGCGTATTATCACTGACATTCATCAAAGATATTGCAATGACATGCGTCAATTGTGAAAGAAAGCCAATCATGCGATCGTGCTCTTCAGGGCTCAGTACTGATATATTCCTGAAGCGCAGAATGCCGGCAATATCTCTAGCTGTCTGCATGGCATTCTCACTGCTGTTCTCATAGGGGACAATCAGAAAGTTGGCATTCTGAAACAAAGACGCGTCAGCATACTGTATGCCTTTGTATTCTCTGCCAGCCATCGGATGGCAGGCAATGAATTCAACATCTTTTCTGAGGATGCCTTGAATCTGTGACATAACTTCTCTTTTAATGCCTGTAACATCTGTCAATATGCTTCCCGGCTTTAAAAACTGCTGATGATCTTTGATCCATTGCACAAACACATCAGGATAGAGACAGGATATGACTATATCACTGCCTGAGACAAGAGATGGATCCTCTCCGCCTTCCTGTATCCAGTGCATCTTCTCTGCAAACTCTATAGCAGATGGATCAATATCTATACCTGTCAAACGATAATTGTTCTGAAAGAAACCCTTTGCATAGCTGCCGCCAAGCAGACCCATTCCAAGAATTGTAATTTTTGCATTATGACTGATCATTTGATTTCCTCCGTTCTGATCCCTGTCTTATTCAGATCCCTAAAGAAATTCGGATAGCTTTTCTGAACTGCTTCTGCGCCGCATATGACTGAAGGCGTTTCACACATCGATGCCAGTACGCTCAATGCCATGACTATGCGATGATCATTATGGCCATCCAGCACAGCCCCGTGCAGTGAATGCACACCTTCAATTACCACTGTATCATTTCCAACCTGCATATCGCAGCCCATTTTCTGCAGTTCCATGCGCATGCACTCAACCCGATCGCTTTCCTTGATGCGCAGTCTTTCTGTATGATGAAATACTGTTTTCCCCGGTATGACGCAAGCCAGTGCAAACAGAACCGGTCCAAGATCCGGACAGTCAGAAAGATCTATTTCTGTTGCATGCAATGAACATGCATGGAATGTACACCTATTCTTTTCTTCATTCACTTCAGCACCCATCTTTTTCAGTATTGAAACAATGGCATGATCTGCCTGCAATGAATCACGGTTCATTCCGACAATGGAAAGAGGAACTGCATGCATTGCGGCTAGACACGCAAAGAATGCTGAGGATGAATCATCTGCCTGCGCCTGGCAGCTTCTGCAAGCATATTTCTGAGAACCTGGAATACGAATGATGCGATCGCAGAAGTCTATATGAATGCCTGCATCTATGAGGATGCTGACAGTCAGATTCACATAGGATCTAGAGGCAAAATCTCCCGTCACTTCAATCACAGAGTCCTTTTCAAGAAGCGGCAGCGCAAACAGCAGTCCGCTGATGAACTGTGATGATACTCCGCCATCTATCTGATACCTTCCGGCCTGAAGTTTTCCATTTATGATGATTTCATCTTCTGTATGCACAAACTGCAGATGCTGCTCGCTGAATACCTTTTCATAGACACTCTGCGGTCTTTGCATCAGTCTGCCATGGCCTTTGAAGACTGCCTGTCTGCCTGTCAGAGACAGGATAGGAATCAGAAAGCGAAGTGTGCTTCCCGATTCGTCACAATCCAGTGTCTGTCCATCATAGCCAGAAAAATCATGGATTCCCTGCACATGCAGAGTGCCATCCTCATATTGAATCGAAGCTCCTAGATGGCGCAGCACAGATGCTGTAGCTTCAATATCGCGATTCATCGTGACATGCGCAATCGAGGATGTTCCATCCGTCAAAGCAGCTGCAATCAGCACTCTGTGTACAAATGACTTGCTCGCTGGAGCTTCAATTTCTGTCTCATGCACTTCAGATGGCAGAATACGGATATCCATTACATATCCCTTCCGATAGCCTGAGCAACTTTGCGGCCTTTCTGAATCAGATCGGCAAAGCGATCGGGACGCAGTGACTGCATGCCATCGCTCCATGCCTGATCAGGATGATTATGCACTTCAATAATCAGACCATCTGCCCCTGCCGCTATAGCCGCAAGCGCCACAGGTTCAACCAGTTTCCAGTCTCCGGTCGCATGAGATGGGTCAATGATGATTGGAAGATGTGTCTTCTCCTTGATGATTGGAACAACTGCCAGATCAAGTGTGTTGCGGGTAAACTTTTCAAATGTACGGATCCCTCTTTCACACATAATGACATTTGGATTGCCGGCTGCCATGATGTATTCAGCAGACATAATCCATTCCTCTATAGTATTGCTGAAACCGCGCTTCAGCAGAATCGGCTTGTTGATGCGGCCTACCGCTTTCAGAAGATCATAATTCTGCATGTTTCTCGCGCCGATCTGCACCAGATCAACATTTTCAGCAAATTCATCGATTCTGTCAGCACTCATCAGTTCACTGACTATCGGCAGACCTGTCTCTCTGCGGGCTTCAACCATGTCGCATATGCCTTCATATCCAAGTCCCTGAAAGGAATATGGAGATGTGCGAGGCTTGTATGCGCCGCCGCGCAGCATAACTGCTCCAGCAGCCTTGACTTGCTTCGCTATATCACAGACTGACTGCTCACATTCAACCGAACAGGGACCAGATCGGAAGAGTACACGTCTGAA
>CALEMD010000173.1 GCA_937902945.1 uncultured Erysipelotrichaceae bacterium
TGCCGACAAGGGTAAACAGCAGCACTGCCGCCATCATGATCAGACCATTCCTGATATCCAGGTTCTTATTCTTCCCATATGTATACGCTGATACCGCACTTGCCAGCACATCAGAAGCCAGGGCAATGCCAACTGCCTGATAGGCCGGCACATCAAGAAATGTGATCAGCATCGGGCTGATGACAGCGGCCGCACTCATACCCGCAAAACCGGTACCAAGCCCCGCTCCCATACCTGCAAAGAAGCACACCAATGCGATTAACCATATATTCATAAGATACCTCGTTTCTATTTTTAACAGCCTGATTATTATAAAAAAAACAGGTTATAAATTGAAGCTTTCTCTGCCAAATATACACATTTGTGATATTGTAATAGCGTCTAACATTGAAATTGCGTATTGAGATGGAAGATCCGATTGCGAATAGAATGATGGTATCATACTGTCTTTCATACATGCAGCCGCATCTTCCGATGCGGTTTTTATTAGCCGCGAGGGGAGAAGACATGGAAACAAGAGTTGCTACTGTCGGTATCATTGTTGAAAACATGGAGTCTGTTGAACCATTGAACAATGTGCTTCATGAGTATGGGAAGTACATCATCGGACGTATGGGTATTCCTTACCGCCAGCATTCCATCAATGTCATCTGCATAGCCGTGGATGCTCCGCAGGACATCATCAGTGCAATGTCTGGGAAAATCGGAAGACTCGATGGCGTAACTGCTAAGACTGCTTATTCAAACGTGGTGTTTGAGAATGAATAGAAAAAAGATCGGAGCCTTGCAGCCTTGGCAGATCATTCTTTTGATTCTGCTTCCGATCGCTGTATCCTTTGCCGCATTATGCATAGGCCGCATGTCAATAGCACCAATGGATGTGATTCATTCCATTCTGAATAAATTCGGCGGCAGCTATGCAGTCAATCCACAGATCGAACAGGTACTGTGGACTATGCGCTTTCCGCGGATTCTTTTAGGTCTGCTTGTAGGTGCCGGTCTTTCCGCAGCCGGAGCTGCCTATCAAAGTCTTTTCTCAAATCCACTGGCAACTCCAGATACTTTAGGAGTTGCTTCCGGCGCAAGCTTTGGCGCTGCTCTGGCAATTCTGATTGGCTTAGGCATGGTGGGCATTCAATTATCTGCACTTGCATTTGGTCTTGCAGCAGTCATACTGACCTTTCTAGCCGGCAGCGGAAAAGGAAGAAATGTGAATTCCTATGTACTTGCCGGCATCATGATCAGTTCCCTTTTCTCAGCTCTCGTATCGCTTGTGAAATTCACAGCCGATACGGAATCTCAATTGCCTTCTATCACCTATTGGCTGATGGGATCACTGGCCTCAAAGAGCTATTCCACGCTTGTCTTAGGAGCACCTTTGATACTCATTGGCATTCTTGTTCTTTTCCTGCTTCGCTGGCGGCTGAATCTATTGCCGCTGACAGATGATGAAGCGAAGTCAACAGGCGTAAACATCAAGCTTCTTCGCATTGTTACCATTGTCTGCGCAACCGCCATTACCGCTTCCTGCGTATCCATGTGCGGACAGGTTGGATGGGTCGGTCTTCTTGTTCCTCATATTGCAAGAATGCGCTATGGTGACAATCATCTTTCATTGATTCCATCTTCTATCTGCATTGGGGCAGCATTTCTAGTCATTGTTGATACCCTTGCCCGCAGTGCAACTGCAGCTGAAATACCAGTATCCATACTGACCGCTATTATCGGTGCTCCTTTCTTCATTCTGCTGATGCGCAGAAAAGGAGGTTGGAATCTATGATGTTCAAAGTGGACAGCGGATGCTTTACATATCCTAAGACTTCACGTCTGGTTCTTGACCACGTCTCGTTCTCTGCCGATACAGGAGAATTGGTTGCTATTCTCGGACCAAACGGTGCTGGCAAAACGACATTGCTGCGCTGTGCTATGGGCTTTTTGAAATGGAGCAGCGGCAATAGCACACTCGATGGAAAAACCATCTCTTCTCTATCCTATAAGGACCTATGGACAGCCATGTCCTATGTACCGCAGGCAAGAGGTGCAGTTTCTGCATACACTGTGGAAGAAATGGTGCTGCTAGGACGCAGCAGTACACTTTCTGCTTTTTCCATGCCTTCTGTCAAAGACATAGAAAGAGCAGAGAAAGCACTCGATGATCTAGGCATTCTTTCTCTAAAAGACCGGCTATGTTCAAAACTGAGCGGGGGAGAATTGCAGATGGTATTAATCGCAAGAGCACTTGCATCCGATCCTAAAGTACTTATATTAGATGAACCTGAATCCAATCTTGACTTCCGGAATCAGCTGATGGTTCTAGAGACTCTGACAAGACTCAAGCAGAAAGGAATCACCTGCATCTTCAATACGCACTATCCTGCCCATGCCATGCAGCGGGCAGACAAGGCACTGCTGTTCAACAAAGATGGCACAAGTCTATTTGGCTCTGTGGACACAGTCATCACAGAAGCCAATCTGAAACAATCCTTCCAGGTGGATACTGTCATCAGTGAAATTGAGACTCCAGTAAGCATTATCCGTGATGTTGTCCCAGTTACGCTTTCAGGCAGCAGTCAGAACAGCAGTGTGAAAAAAGAGAATTTCAGAAGACTGGCAACCGTTTCTATCATCTGTGAGAATCAGGAAAGCGGCATAAGGATCAATGAGATCCTGCATGCATACAGTTCTTCCCTGATTGGAAGAATGGGCATGCCATATCCTGAAGGCGGAGTAAGCATCATCAACGTCAATATTGATGCACCTGAAAACACCGTGCAGGAAATGACCCGGAAACTAGCCATTCTAGAAGGAGTCAGCGTGAAAGCCACATTTGCAAAGAGTTATATCAAAGAGGATGCAGATCATGAATAATATTGAACTGATCAGTAAGCTGGATGCAGATAAAGCATTAAGCAAAGAAGAATGGATGCAGCTGATATCTGCCTATACCGATGAAGACCGCAAATATGCGGCTGATACTGCAAGAGCTATTGCTGTATCAAAATTCGACAAAGGCATCTATTTCCGCGGCATTATCGAATTCAGCAACATCTGCAAAAACGACTGCTATTACTGCGGTATCCGCAGAGGCAATCAAGAGTGTGCACGCTATCGCTTAAGCAAAGAAGAAATAATGTCCTGCTGTGTTTCTGGCTATCAGGCAGGATTCAGAACATTCGTACTGCAGAGCGGTGAAGATCCATGGTATACGGATGAGCGCATGTGTGACATCATCGATTCTATTCATCGTTCATATCCAGACTGTGCCATCACCGTTTCACTTGGCGAGAAATCAAAAGAAAGCTATCAGAAGTATTTTGATGCAGGCGCTTCCAGATATCTGTTAAGGCATGAAACAGCCAATGCTAAGCACTATGCTTTGATGCATCCAAAGGAACAGACCTTTGAAAACCGCATGCGCTGTCTTAAGGATCTTAAAGAGATCGGCTTTCAGACCGGAGCCGGCATGATGGTCGGCTGTCCTTTTCAGACACCGGAAACGCTGGCAGAAGATATGCTGTTTCTATGTTCTTTCAAGCCGCAGATGATTGGAACCGGTCCATTCATTCCTCATCATGAGACACCATTCAAGGACTGTCCTGCCGGCAGTGTAGAGCTGACGCTTCTATTGCTGAGTCTATGCCGAATTGCCCTGCCTGATGTGCTTCTTCCAGCCACAACTGCTTTAGGCACTGCTTCAAAAGATGGAAGACTGTTAGGTGTATTAGCAGGCGCCAATGTCATCATGCCTAACCTTTCTCCTGTACAGGACAGAAAGAAATATATGCTCTATGACAACAAGGCAATTACCGGTGATGATGCAGCAGAGAGTCTCTCTGTATTGCAGAATCACCTATCAGCGATTGATTACCATCTCACGGTAACCCGCGGCGATTATAAGGAGGGACAGAAATGATTCAGATAGCTGTGTATGGCAAAGGCGGCATAGGAAAATCTACAACCGTTTCCAATATTTCAGCTGCCCTTGCGGAAAAAGGAATGAAAGTGCTGCAGATCGGATGCGATCCAAAAGCAGATTCAACAGCCGCTTTGCTAGATGGCAGAAAGCTTACAACCATTATTGATATGATCCGCACAAAAGGTCATGAGATTGCACTTGAACAAATCATCACACCTGGTTATGCGGGTGTCATGTGTGCTGAAGCAGGAGGTCCTACTCCGGGTCTTGGATGTGCAGGCAGAGCTATCTCGGCAGCACTGGAACTTCTCAAGGAGAAAGGAGCCTATACCGAATTGAACCGCGATGTCATTATCTATGACGTGCTGGGCGATGTCGTGTGCGGAGGTTTCTCTGTGCCAATGCGGCAAGGCTATGCCGGCAAAGTATTCATTATCACCTCTGGTGAGAATATGGCTATTCATGCCGGTGCCAATATTGCCATGGCAGTTGAAAACTTTCAAAGCAGAGGATATGCATCCCTTGGCGGCATCATTCTAAACCGCAGGAATGTTAAGAATGAAGATGCAAAGGTACAGGAACTTGCTGATGATATTCATTCCAGTATCATCGGTACATTGAATCGCAGTGATACGGTGCAGGATGCAGAAGATCTGAATAAGACAGTCATAGAAGCATTTCCAGAAAGCGACATGGCAAAAGAATACAGAACACTCGCAGAGAATATGCTGCAGGCATGCAAAGGAAGCGATCATCATGCTTAAGCGGGCTGAGAATCCATATAAAGTACAGACTGCAGTCTGTATAAAGAATGCTTTCTATCCAATGCCTTTCAAGAGCGGTCTAGAATATGCCGCTCCGGCAAGAGGCACATGGAACATTGTACACACCGGCATGCTGATACCTGGAGCACATGAGATATTTGTCTGTGCTGCCGGCTGTCTGCGAGGGGTAGTACTGACCGCTGCTGAAATGAATGCGGCCGATCGCTTTTCAACTATCGCTATCAGAGAAAACAATGTTCTTGATGGAGATATGGAAGAGCTGATCATTGATGGAGTCAGCAATATCATTCCAAAGCTCAAAGAAAAACCTAAAGCCATACTTCTGTATACAAGCTGCATACATCATTTTATGGCTTGTGATCTTGACCGTGTATATCGAGAACTGAGAGATCGTTTTCCTGATATTCTCTTCACCGACTGCTATATGAATCCAATCATGCGTAAAAGCGGTCTGACACCGGATCAATTGATGCGCAGACAGCTCTATAGCTTTCTTGAGCCGACAGACAAAGACAAAAAATCTGTAAACATTATCGGCAGCGATCTTCCTACCGTTGACAGCAGTGACTTTGTGCAGCTGCTGCAAGGCAATGGCTTTGTCATACACGACATCACTGCCTGTCATACATTTGAAGACTATCAAAAGATGTCAAAGTCATTTCTGAATATCACTACCTACGCTGCCGCCAATGCCGCTGCAGATGAACTCAATACCAGATTGTCACAGTCTCATCTGTATATGCCAGTATCATTCAGCTTTGATGAAATCGATGCTGAACTCAAAGAGCTCGCAGAACTGCTGCACATCAATGCACCTGATCCCTCCGTTAGAAAACAAGCCGCAGAAGCAGCTATAGAAAAAGCAGAAACTCTTCTGAATGATACACCGATAGCCATTGACTATACGGCCTTCTCAAGACCATTGCAGTTAGCCGAATTGCTGATCAGACATGGTTTTGCAGTCAGAGAAGTATATCTTGATTCCATCAGTCCTGAAGAAAAGGAATCATTTGATTATCTGCAGAAGAATACACCAGACCTATTGATCTATCCAACTGTTCATCCAGCCATGCGCATTGAACCTCGAAACCAGAAAGAAGTATTGGCAATTGGACAGAAAGCCGCATATTTAACAGGTACCAGTCACTTCGTCAACATCGTAGAAAACGGTGGACTTCATGGATATGACGGAATCATCCGACTGATGGAATTCATAGTGGATGCCTATCAGAATCCAAAAGACGCATCTAAACTGATCACCATTAAAGGCATGAATGCCGGAGTGTGCTGCTTATGAAACAGACAGCAAGTATCATATCCACCTATACAGCGGATGTATCAGGTGCTGCTTCCGCTTTGTTTGAACTAGGCGGAATGACAGTCATACATGATGCCTCCGGATGCAACTCCACGTACAACACACATGATGAACCGCGCTGGTACAATCACGACAGTCTTGTATTCATCTCTGCATTAAGCGAGATGGATGCAATGATGGGCAGTGATGATAAGCTCATCAATGACATCATTGAAACAGCTCAGGAACTGCACCCAAAGTTCATTGCTATTGCCGGCACTCCAATACCGATGATGATCGGCACTGATCTTAACGCCATTGCAAAAATTGCGGAAGATTCTACCGGCATCCCATCATTCGGAATCAACACCAACAGCATGCATTCTTATGTTTCCGGTGTCAGCAAAGCATTCCTGGCATTGGCAAAGCGCTTTGTCAAAACCGACATAAAAAGACAGAAAGGCTCAGGCAGAGTAAATATCATCGGACTTACTCCTCTTGATTATTCCATCAATGATTCAGATGAATCTATTCGCAGATGGCTTCTCGACAATGGCATGCAGGCCGCTTCCTCATGGGCTATGGGAAGTACACTCTCTGAAATTGAAGAAGCAGGAAATGCAGATGTAAGTCTGGTTGTTTCATACGATGGACTTGCTGCTGCGAAGTATCTCTATGATACCTGCAATATCCCTTATGTCATTGGTTCTCCGCTTGGTCACGCATTCTCTCATGCCCTTATGCAGGCTTTGAAAGATGCGAGTCTGTCTGATGCATGTTCTGTACCGTATCTGAATCAAAGCACTGACAATGCTCATATTGTTCTGATTGGAGAAAGTGTATACTGCAGCTCGCTTGCGTCTTCCATTGCCCAGGAATACGGAATGCCGTGCAGAATTATATGCCCAGTCGAAACCGAACAGAAACTGCTGAACAAAGAGGATGTCATTGCCATAGATGAAGATGATATAACGCCTCATCTCTCATCTGCAGACATCATCATTGCTGATCCTCTTTACAAACCGATATGTCCGCCTGGAAGCAGGTTCTATTCTCTTCCATCCGAATCCTTTTCCGGAAGAATATACAGACAGGATATACCGAATCTGATTGACCGCAATCTAAAGAAAGAAGATAAAAAACTATGAAAAAAAGTCTCTATCGCTTTATCTGCAGTGTTCTTGCCATTGGCATGCTAGCAGGCTGCAGCACATCCGTTTCTTCCACAGATACACCATCTTCTGTTACTGCTTCTGCAGCAACCACAATTACCATTACTGATCATGCCGACAACACAGTTGAAGTACCGGCCGACATTCAGCGCATTGCAGTAGTAGGCATCTATCCACTGCCATCCGTTCTATCGGTATTCTTCAATTCTGCTGAGAAGATCGTCGCAATGCCTAAGCAGAGCATGACTGCCGCAAAGAGCGGATTGCTTGGAGAACTGTATCCTGAGATACTGAATGTTCCAACCGATGCCGTATCCGGTGACAGCGTCAATACTGAAGAACTGCTGTCTTTGAATCCAGATGTCGTGTTCTATTCTGCAAGTGACACTGCAACCGGCGATGCCTTGAAGAATGCCGGTTTCACAGCCGTTGCATTATCTGTAAACAAATGGGGATACAATGCCATTGAAACACTCAACCAGTGGATATCACTGCTCAGCCAGATGTTCCCAGAGAATGATATTGCCGATAAAGTATCTACATACTCCAATGATACATATAACATGATTCAGGAAAGAGTTTCTTCTCTGTCAGATGAAGATAAAGCTAGAATCTTTGTCCTGTTCCAATACACTGACACAAATATGCTTACAAGCGGAAAGAACTTCTTCGGTCAGTGGTGGTGCGATGCCATCGGCGCTGTCAATGTGGCAGAAGAACTGGAAAAAGATAACTCTGTTGCTGTCAGCATGGAACAGGTATATGAATGGAATCCAGATATCATCCTAGTTACCAACTTCACTTCTGCTCAGCCAAATGATCTCTATGAAAACACCATCGGCAGCAATGATTGGAGCGGCATCAAGGCAATACAGGATAAGCGTGTCTATAAGATGCCTCTAGGCATCTATCGCAGCTATACACCAGGTGCAGACACCCCGATCACTCTGATGTGGCTTGCTAAAACAGTTTACCCAGAACTGTTTGAAGATATTGATGTAACCCAAAAAGCAAAAGAATACTATAAGGAAATCTTCGGCATTGATCTGAGTGATGAACAGGTAGAATCCATATTTGCACCATCCTCTTCCGCCGCCGAAGGGTTCTGAGACAGCCTATGAGTTTAAACAGTACGCCAT
The DNA here is from genome assembly GCA_937902945.1 of uncultured Erysipelotrichaceae bacterium. Lineage (GTDB taxonomy): Bacteria > Bacillota_I > Bacilli_A > Erysipelotrichales > Erysipelotrichaceae > Bulleidia. The sequence goes on from CALEMD010000173.1 coordinate 8,310, forward strand.
CCGGCGAACGCGTTCATATTGGATTCTTTGGACGCCGCAATGCCGGCAAATCAAGTATCGTCAATGCTGTCACAGATCAGAATCTGGCAATTGTATCAGATACAAAAGGAACCACCACTGATCCTGTCTATAAAGCCATGGAACTGCTTCCTATGGGCCCGGTCATGATTATTGATACACCGGGGTTCGATGATGAAGGTGAACTTGGTGAAATGCGCATTCATAAAGCCAGACAGGTCTTAAACAAGACGGATATTGCCATACTGGCAGTCGATGCGTCTGAAGGAATGAAGGCATGTGACAGGCAGCTGATCACACTCTATGAAGCAAAGAATATTCCTTATCTCATCGTCATGAATAAAGAGGATCTATTATCAACAGTTCCAGAAGCGAAAGATCATGAAATATACATCAGTGCCAAAGATAAGTCAGGCATTCAGGAACTGAAAGAACGCATTGCACATCTTGTTCCTACTGACACGCTGACCGGAAAACTGGTTGGCGATATCCTGCATGCAGGTGAGACAGCAATACTGGTTGTGCCAATTGATTCAGCAGCCCCTAAGGGCCGTCTGATTCTCCCTCAGCAGCAGGTCATCCGTGACGTTCTTGAAGTGGATGGAATTGCCGATGTTGTTAAAACAGATCGTCTGAAGGATGCCATTGAAAACTGCAGAACAAAACCAGCCATGGTCATAACTGACAGTCAGGCATTCAAAGAAGTCTCTGCGATCACACCTGAAGACATTCCTCTGACTTCTTTCTCTATTCTGATGGCCCGTTACAAAGGTATATTGAAATCATCTATTCTAGCTGTCGCAGCTATTGAAAAGCTTCAGGATGGAGATACTGTACTGATCTCTGAAGGCTGTACGCATCACCGGCAGTGCGATGATATTGGAACTGTAAAGATTCCCCGCTGGCTGAAACAGCATACCGGAAAAGATCTGCATATTGTCACATCTTCTGGCACTGAGTTTCCTGATGATCTATCTGCTTACAAGGTCATTATCCACTGCGGCGGATGCATGCTCAATGAAAGAGAAATGAAGTACAGGTTCAAATGTGCCGAAGATCAAGGCATACCAATGACAAACTATGGTATAACCATTGCTTATATGACTGGCATATTGAAACGCAGTCTGTCTCTGTTTCCAGAATATCTTGAATTGCTGAAATGATATTAGAACCGTTAAGTAAAATATAGTGGGGTTTTGAAAAAATCCGCT
>CALEMD010000174.1 GCA_937902945.1 uncultured Erysipelotrichaceae bacterium
TTTGCATAAACATAGATGGAAATATTGGAAACTCCAGGACCGGTCGTGAACATGGAGATGACGAAGTCATCGAATGACATCGAGAATGCGACCAGTGCTCCAGAGATAATCCCAGGTTTGATCTGCGGGATAATCACCTTATACAGAGCCTGCATCGGTGTACAGCCTAGATCCATAGCAGCTTCAGCTATATTGCTGTCCAACTGCCTGACTTTTGGCATGACACTGAGTATCACATAGGGAATACAGAATGCTATATGGGCAAGCACCATAGTTGTAAAGCCCGTTTCAATACGGAGTGAGGTAAACATCAGCATGAATCCGATGGCTGTAACAATCTCCGGATTCAGCATTGGCAGGTTATTGACCTGATTGACCAGTTCTCTGACTGCTCTTCTGCTTTTTGAAAGTCCAATGGCTGTAATAGTACCAGCAATCGTAGATACAACAGTCGCAATCACTGCACATAGAACCGTATAGCCGATTGCTTCCATAATGGAGCGGGTCGCAAACATCTTCTCATACCACTTCAGTGAGAATCCGGTAAAGTTGGTTAATGACTTGCTGGAATTGAAGCTGAAGAATACTACATAGAGAATCGGCAGATAGAAGAACGCCAGGACCAGTATCAGATACAGGCGCTTGCCGATGCTGATTTTCTTTCTTTCCATCAGTCATCCGCCTCCTTGCTCTGTCTGTCAATCTTGCGGGTAATGAACATGGAGATCAGAATAATAACAGCCATGATCAGACTGATTGCCGAACCGAAGTTCCAATCTCCTGTAGAAATGAAGTAATCTTCAATCAGGTTGCCGATCAGCACATAATCTCCGCCTCCCAATAGTTTTGGAATGAAGAAGCTTGATACAGCCGGCAGGAATACAAGTGTAATGCCGCTGATGACACCAGGCAGAGAAAGCGGCAGAATAACTCTTTTGAATGTCTGTTTGGAATCTGCACCGAGATCTTCTGCGGCAACAATCAGATTCTGATCCATCTTTGATAAAGAAGTATAGATCTGCAGAATCATGAATGGCAGGAAGTTGTATACCATGCCTACATATACCTTGATCTCACTGCTGAGGCCGAAGTTAGAGAGAATGCCGCGCCATGCATAGGTGCGCACAAGCATATTGATCCACATCGGCAGTGTCAGCATCAATACCATCAGAGCCTGTGAATTCGGTTTAAGCTTGGCAATGATATAGGCAGTCGGATATCCGATTGCTATGCAGATCAGTGTAGTGATAACAGCCATCTTCAAAGAACGCCATAGCACACTTGGAAATATGGAATCCTGGAAGAATCTGGTAAAATTGCTGAGGGTAAACTGCAGTGTCAGTACATCATTTCCTTTGGTGGTGAATGCATATAGAACAATCAGCAGCATCGGCAGTACAATCATTGCCGCCATCCATACCATATATGGATAAACCATGCGGTTGAAACTCTTCATCAAGCCTCACCCCATCTTTCTCATGACGTGAATGTCTTCCGGTGAGAAGTTCAGACCGATTCTCTGTCCTTCTTCATAGTGATCCGTAGTTTCAATCTTCAGTTCACGTCCCTGCGTCGAGAAGGTAATAGGATAATCTCCTTCTGTTATATCCTCATCATCGAAATCATACTTTACATCCCAGATTTCAACTTTAGACTCATCATCGAGGTTCCAAGCTGTAGCATTTGCCCAGCGCTTCAGATCAGTATCCAGGGCAACAGATTCCTTGATTTCATCTATTGTCTTGTAGAAGTCAAATGCCTGCACACCTTCTTCATTGGATATATCTTCCGTATATTCAGGGTTGGTGACCGCAATCTTAATGGTGATGCTTGTTCCTTTATCTGTCGCAAATGTACAGTTGTAGGAACCTACCTTCTCTTCTACCTTATAGTCAACAGTAGTCAGAGATACATCGCTTTCCTCTTCGTCTTCATTCCATGCATGGGCATTGGCACGGGCAATAACTTCCGCATCACTCAGTGTCGGCACATCTTCAAGATCCATATAGAAGGAAGAAGCAGAGATCATTTCCTTTGCCTCCTTATTCTCAATATCCCGATTCTGTGTTACATGCATAATGACCGTCTTGCTTGTACCGCTTGATGTCTCAGCAACCACTTCATAATGCACGCCTTTGAATAGCACTGATTTGACTTCGCCATTCAGTTTGCCCTTGTTGCGGGGAACAATATCAATGTCTTCCGGGCGGATCATGATATCCACCTGCTCATCAGTATGGAAGCCATGATCTGTGCATTCATAGTCCACATCATCAAAGTTGACTAGGTAATCCTTCTTCATAGTGCCGTCGATGATATTGGAATCTCCGATAAACCTTGCGCAGTATTCATTGATCGGCTCATTGTATACTTCTATCGGTGTGCCGATCTGTTCGATTTCACCATTCTGCATAATGACGATCTTATCAGACATGGTCAGTGCTTCTTCCTGATCATGGGTGACAAATATAAAGGTAATGCCTACCTCTTCCTGAATGCGCTTGAGTTCAAGCTGCATTTCTTTTCTAAGGTTCTTATCCAGAGCTCCCAGCGGTTCATCAAGAAGAAGAACTTTCGGTTCATTGACCAAGGCTCTTGCTATGGCAACACGCTGCTGCTGACCGCCGGAAAGAAGTGTAACATCTCTTTTTGCATATCCTTCCAGGCCTACCAGTGACAGCATTCTGTATACTTTCTGATCGATGATGTCCTTTGGCTGCTTCTTCAGTTTCAGACCGAAGGCAATATTCCCATATACATCCAGATGCGGAAACAGTGCATATCTCTGGAATACTGTTTTGATATCTCTTTTATAGGCAGGCACTCCGGCAATATCCTCGCCATCAAAGATAATATGTCCTTCTGTCGCATCCAGAAATCCGCCAAGAATTCTGAGCAGTGTTGTCTTGCCGCAGCCGGAAGGTCCCAGCAGCGTCACAAATTCATTTTCATAGATATCCAGGCTGATTCCCTTAAGTACAACCTGTGATCCAAATGTCTTAACAATATTCTGAAACTGTATCAGTTTTTTCATAGTCTTCCCCTTCTGTCTCAGCGTCTTAGAATATAGGCGGTGTGCTGATCCAGAGTATCTTCGCACTCTGGCTGCTTCTGTTAATCAGATAATGTGCTTCATTGCCCTGCAGGTAGAATGTCTGTCCCTTGCGAACCGTTATGCCCTTGCGGTCCAGGCCTTTGCATAATGCTATTCTGCCCTGCAGCACATAGCCAATCTCTTCGCCTTCATGCGGGTCGATCGTTTTACTTCGTGCAGATGGCTTCAATTCGAGGAGAATCGGTTCCATTCTGTTCTTCTGTGCATTCGGTACAATCCAATGGATCGTGTATCCTTCCTGCTCATCTGTAAACTCATCATCCAGGCTGAATACCACTTTTGCGTCTGTGTCATCACGGAAGAAATCCGACATGCTCATGCCCAGTGCTTCCGCAATATCTTCCAGTGTCTGAATGGATGGAGATGTCTTGTCTCTTTCCAACTGAGACAGGAATCCTTTTGTCAGTTCTGTGCGTGATGCCAGTTCTTCCAGGGAAAGATCATTCATGATTCTCAGCTGCTTAACCCGTCTGCCTATATCCATTTCCATGCCCCTTTCGTTTACTGTTACTAAACAAAATCTATCCAATACCTAAACCCAAGAATTATTATATACAGGTGCATTGCTTTTGCAATAGTTTTTAAACATTTTGTTTACTGTCTGTAAACCTATTGCGGCATAAGAAAACCCGCATTGCGGGTCCTTTGTTTCACTTTGATTCTTTCTGTCTCTGTATATAGCGGTTTGTGTACTCCTCAAACTGCCGTATTGTCTGGTTTTTGATTGCATCGAGAATGATTCCCGTCACTAAGAGAATCACTGCACTGACAAGAAGCACGTCATTCTGAATGCATAGCCCGATGATGCCTAGGACAAGCGCAATCATGAAGAAGAAGTAGAACGGTCTGTAGTTCTTGAATAGATCAAACAGTGTAACCAAAGCTCTATAGCCATCACGGAATGTATGCAGCTTGGAGAACGAGCCTTCCGGTCTGTCTCTGTATACAATCGGCACACTGGCAATCCGCATGCGGTAGACAAGGGCCGAAACGGTCATCTCTGTCTCTATCTCAAAGCCGCTGCTCATGATCGGTATGCATTTGACAAATTTCCTTGAGAACGCTCTGTATCCGGTCATGATATCTGTTACATTGCCATGAAACAGGAAGTTGATCAGTCGGCGGGTCATGCTGTTGCCGAAACTGTTCAGTCTTCTTTTATTCTCTTTGAAGTAAGTGCCATTGCTTAAGCGATCCCCAATGACCATATCCACATCTTCTTCAACAACCGGTCTGATCAATTCAGTGACCGCATCTGCGGGATAGGTATCATCGCCGTCAATCATGACATAGACATCTGCTTCTATATCACGGAACATGGATCGAACTACATTTCCCTTGCCCTGCATCGGTTCTCGGCATACAATTGTGCCTGCTTCTCTGGCAATTTCTGCAGTCTTATCCGTTGAATTATTGTCATATACATAGATCCGTGCTTCCGGCAGTTCCTTCTGAAAATCCGTAATAACCTTGCGGACTGTCAGTTCTTCGTTGTAGCACGGTATCAGCACTGCAATTTCTGTCATAGTATACCCCTTTGTTTACCTAGTAACTGTATCATACCCAAAGGCATAAAAAAAGACAGTGCCTGTCATCTGACAGACACTGACTCATGATCTGAATTAACGGATTTCCTGAACGAGCTTATCCAGTTCCGGCTGCGGATGAAAGCCGAGAGTCTTATTGACTTCCTTGCCCTCTTTGAATCCAATCAGTGTAGGAATGGACATGATGCCGTACATTGACGCAATCTCCGGGTTGTTGTCGACATTTACCTTTACAAACTGAACGTCTGTATAAACCTTGGATAACGCCTCAACTACCGGTCCGGTCATCTTGCATGGTCCGCACCAGTCTGCATAGAAATCTACATATACGGATTTGTTGTCTTTCAGGATGTTTTCGTATTCTTCTTTTGTTTTTATGATTTGCATTTTTCTGCACCTCCATGATCATTATGTCATATTCTTCATGCAAGTACAGCAATATGCCTAGAGTCTGCTGGCAGCTGCCCGGTCAAGAATAACCGTAACATCTGGGTGGTTCTGCAGAACACTTGCCGGGCAGTCTGTGGATACAGGACCCTTGATCATGCCATAGATGGCGTCTGCTTTATGATCGCTTGTCGCAATCACGATAATCTTCTTAGAACGCATGATTGTACCCAATCCCATAGTTATGGCGTGGGTAGGAACCTTGTTGATATCATCATCGAAGAAACGGGCATTGTCTTTGCGGGTAACCTCGGTCAGTTCCATCAGGTGCGTAACACTGTCAAGAGGTGTTCCCGGTTCATTGAATCCGATATGTCCATCGGCACCAATTCCCAGTACCTGCAGATCGACAGTATAGTCTTTCATCTGCTCTTCATACTTCAGGCATTCTGCCTCTTCATCTGTTCCATCTCCTACTGGAATGTGGATATTCTCTTCAGGAATGTCCAGACCATTGAACAGATTCTCATGCATGAAAGTCCAGTAGCTCTGATCGTGTGTACGGGAAATGCCTACATACTCATCCAGGTTGAATGTTACGCATTTGGCATAGGACGTTCCATTGCTTGAATGATCGGCGATCATCTTCTTATACAGTCCAATCGGGCTTGATCCTGTTGCCAGACCTAATACAGGATTGTCCTTTTTCACTGTTTCTTTCATGATCTTGAATGCCTCGCGGCTTACTTCATCATAATTCTCGGCAATAATAATGTTAAACATGCTTTCCCTCCCTATATTTGCGGTTTTCTTCACAAGTATCGTATCACTTTTCTATGACGAATGCTCAGCGGATCTCAATAGAATACGCAGTTGTGTAAATTTCGTGCGCATTTAAAACAATTGTGCCTTCTCTTTTCTCAAACGGCACTTCTGTTTTTTCTGTATCTCCATGGGAATGCCATGGTTCTATGCATATAAACGGTGCTTCCGGTTTTGTCCAGAAGGCCAGCCATCTGTATCCCTCAATGCCAACTGTGACGCTATGACTGCCGTCAGTCAGTGATACTTCTTTGCTGGCAGGATTCTCTTCAATGATTGTCTTCTGCAGAAGCTCTCTGTCAAGAGGGATGATCTTTTCATTGTTCATCTCTAGAACTCCGCTTTTGAATGTCTCCGGTGCACTGTATTCCAGGTGATAGTCACTGAACTGCTTGGAAGGATCAATCGGGCAGCTGAATGCTGGGTGCAGGCCGAAGTTGAAAGGCATGCTTTCATCATTGTCATTTGCTATCGTATATGAAATGCGCAGCTTTCTGCCTGCTAGTTCATAGGCAATATGCATTGTGAAATGGAATGGATACTGCTTCAGGGTTTCTTCATTGTCTTTCAGTGTCATGACAATGCGACTGTCACTGTGTTCTGTACAGGTAAAGTCGCTGTGTCTGGCAAAGCCATGGTTGCCCATAGTATAGACATGGTCATGAATCACAATCTCCTTGTTCCATGTACTGCCAACCATTGGAAACAGGGTTGGATTGCGGCCTGACCAGAATGCAGGGTCTCCCTGCCACATGTACTCAAAGCCTGTGCTGCGATCCTTGAAACTGGTGATTTCGGATGCGTGTTCTGTGATCGATACGGATACTTCCTGATTCTGCATGCTGAATACTGTCATATATTTTCTTCCTCCAGATATTTCTCTATCGTTCGTGTAACACCGCAATGATCATTGTCATATTCTGTTATGAATTCTGCCTTCTTCTTAACGCTGTCACAGCCATTGAGCAAAGCATATCCGCGCCCTGCCTGCATCAGCATTTCCACATCAGAATCAGAATCTCCGAAAGCCATGACTTCCGCATTCTCTATGCCCAGTTTCTTCTGCAGGAAAGCCATTGCGGCTCCTTTGTTAGTGTTATGCAGATTGATATCTACCCAGCCGCCGGTTGTATTGCGCACTTCATAGTCTTTCCTGTACGGAAGCAGGAACTCTGGCACCGGTGCATCATCCTTCATGCCTGGAAAGAACAGTGCAAATTTATAGATATTCTCAAGATGCTCAGACAGACTGTTCACTTTCTTCATGTTGAAGCCAGTCCAAGTTGGCAGCTTTCTAAGCATGATTTCTGCTTTTTCATCATATAGGGTGCCTTCTTTTGTACTCAGTACCACTGCCATATCATCTCTGTCATATATTGCATGCAGTATCTTTTCTGCCTCTTCTTTCCGGAAGCATTGTTCCAGTATCACATTACCCTCATGAATAATCAGACAGCCATTGTCCGCAATGATATCGAAAGGCATATGAATATCCTTGAACAGAAGATGAATGCTGTCTAAAGGACGTCCTGTTGCAGCCGCAAAAAGAATATTTCTTTTCTGCAGTTTCTGCATTATTTCTGTAAGATCTGCAGGCAGCTTCTTATTTGAATCCAAAAGACAGCCGTCGAGATCCACGGCTATCAGACGTATTTTTTTCTGTTTCCTGCAGTTCAGCACCTTACAATTATATCACGGTGCAGAAAACACACTATGGTATAATTAGTCATAGCCATTTTCTGGCTTTCAGACATGAGCGATAAGATAAAAAAGAAAAAGAGAATCAAGGCAAGTATTCGAAGAGTCAGCAAGCAGAGCCTTCTGGTTGTTTTAACTGTATGCCTGACCGTCCTTGGTTCAATGTATATAGCAGCTTATATCGTATTGAAAGGCCCGTCTTCTACCTTCAGTTCGCTTGTAACTTCAACACTGATGGAAACCCGACGCGGCAAGGCCGTTGCAAGACTTTTCTTTTCCTCAGAGGAAATTGAACAGATCGTATCCGGAAATACCGTAAACACAACCGATAAAATCACCAATGACACCAGTGAGAACTATGTCATACCGGAAGATGAAAAAGATGATATCGAAGTCATTGATGTCAGCGGGCCTACTTATCAGGGAAAACTGATGATCGTCCGTGATCCTTCCCGCATTTCACTGGGTGTCAATACCCTATTGGGAACGGACAGTGCTTCCGGATTCCTGGTTGAAGACTATGTCAAGGCGGAAGGTGCAGTGGCTGGCATCAATGCCGGCGGCTTTGATGATCCAAATGGTCAGGGTGATGGTTCTATTCCCTATGGCGTTGTCATCAAAGACGGAACCCTTGTGGCTGGAGAACTTGATGACTATGTCTCTCTGATCGGCTTCACATCCAATGATCATCTGATTGTCGGCAATATGACCGCCGAAGAAGCACTCAGCTATGATATTACCGATGCGGTTACGTTCGGTCCTGTATTCATCGTCAATGGCTCGGCAGTAACGGTTACCGGAACTGGCGGCGGCTTGAATCCTAGAACTGTCATCGGCCAGAAGGAAGACGGAAGTGTTCTTCTTCTTGTCATTGACGGCAGGCAGACGAATAGTCTTGGCGCCTCCTATGAAGACTGCATCAATCTGATGCTGAAGTATGGAGCGGTCAATGCGGCAAATCTGGATGGCGGAAGCAGTTCTGTCATGGTCTATAACGGCAGCATCATTAACAGTGTTGTATCACTGTATGGAGAGCGGACAGTGCCTACCGCATGGATTGTCAAATGAGCCGGAACAGAATACTGAGATTCCGTGATGAACAGTCCTATGAACAGCGCCGCAAGCTGAGCAAGGTCTTTTATATGCACCTATTGCAGGTGTTTCTTGTAACCATGCTTATATGCTGCTGCGGACTAGGGTACCTGTGGTTCTGGCTGGACCGCTATGAAAGACAGAGTCCTTATGGTGCCATGAATGCCTATATGCAAAGTGTCAAAAATGAGGAATGGGATGCCATCTATGATATGGATGCCGGCTACTTCATAGAGCTCAACAGCAAGGATGTCTACATCTCCTTCCTATCGGATCTCTATAAAAATGTAGATCTGAATTCTCTGATCTATTCACAGACCGGCGCTACTGATAACACCACCTATTATAACGTCTACAGCAATAAGGAATATCTGTCCACGCTTGAACTGCTCAAGCCTAGTGACAGCAAGACCTACAAGGTCAGAACCGTCGGCAGCATCGAATCCTACAGCTTTGATCTATTGGAATCAGATATAGCCTTCTCCATCAATAGTGTCAGCATTTCCACAGAAAGTCCGCATGAGGAAGACCATATTCCATATGCCTATCAGGATCTTGGCCTTGATAGAAAGATGCCTAGCGTCACCCGCTATACCATATCCAGTTTTGTCGGTCAGCCTTCTGTCACTGCTGATAATGATGCCTATATGGCTGTGCGCGACTACAGTTCCAATCAGTTCTACATAGGTGTTAAGCCAACGGATGAGCAGTACGCAGAATTCAGCAAGGAAATTGAGGATACTGCATTTGCCTACAGCAGCTATATTACGGAAGACGGCACCTTCTATGATCTGAATAAGCATCTGTATCCGAATACCGAGTTCTACAACAGCATTGCCGGCTTCAACAACCAGTGGTTCAGTACGCACAGCACCGCCGAGTTCAGCAATACTGTCCTCAGTGATGTTATGCCTATTGGAGACAATGCTTTTATTGGTACAATTGCCTTCGACTATACCGTATCTACAGAAGACAATATCACCAAGACCTACTCCAGCAAGTATCAGCTGTTCTTTGTAAAGAACAGCCAGGGACTTTGGAAACTGGTCAATCTGATACTCGTCAATGCATAAGCGGCAGATTCTGCCGCTTTTCTTCTGTCTGATAGATGTATAATCTTACCAAAAGAAAGAAGGATCTGAATGAGTGCTTTCACAATCCGCAATGCTGAATTAAATGATGCCGAAAGGCTGCTGGAGATTTACAGGTATTATGTTCTGTATACTGCCATCACATTTGAATATGATGTTCCATCTCTTGAAGAATTTCAAAGCCGCATGCGCCATACAAAAGAGAAATATCCCTATCTTGTCATTCAAAGAGGAAGCATCATTGAAGGATATGCCTATGCCGGTTCCTTTGTTGGCAGAAGTGCCTATGACCACTCCTCAGAGCTGAGCATTTATCTTGCCCATGATGCACAGAAACTCGGCATGGGCAGAATGCTGTATGAAGAGCTTGAAGAAAGACTGAAGAAAATGGGCGTACTGAACCTATATGCCTGCATTGGCTATGCCCCTGTTGAAGATGCATATCTTACTAATAACAGTGCTTCCTTCCATGCCCATATGGGATTTGTCAAAGTCGGTCAGTTCCATTCCTGCGGATATAAGTTCAATCGCTGGTATGACATGATCTGGATGGAAAAAAACATAGGAGAACATAAGATACCTGTTCTCCCTGTTGATTTTCATTCATGCTGAACACTAAGTTAGATTCTGCCTATCTGCTTTGCCTCAAGCAGTTCAATTCTGCGATTCAGGCCATTATGCAGATCCAGTATATTCTGATCACTCAGATGGCTTGATTCCTGAGTGATCAGAATATACTGGATCTGCATAATG
>CALEMD010000175.1 GCA_937902945.1 uncultured Erysipelotrichaceae bacterium
TATCGGGATGATCCTCGACACGACAAGTTATTGGGAGGCCATTACATATTGTCTATGCTGTAATCGGCGGTTTATACAATACAGGCGATGGTATAAAGATGGCACAGGCAGTTGGTGCTGACTTGTGGCATATGAGTGTATATGAAGGCGGATTTGGATTGGGCGGCACTTCTTTCTATGTTGAAGAAGGAGAACATGCTTCTCAGATTCAGGTTCTGTCACAGGGTCCTTTGAACACTGGAAGCTTAATTCTAGTAGGAACAGATGGAAACAGATTCCTGAATGAATCTGATCCGGTAAGACATGGACATGTTTATAACAATGGTGTATGGACAAACCCAATGTATCCTGAAAAAATGTGGGTGGTATATGATGAAGCACAGGCACAGCTGATTGCGGAAAACGCTTCAATTCCTGAAGAGTTTCTCTCTACTGTGCTGACTGCCAATTCTCTTGATGATTTAGCGGCTCAGACAGGCATGAAGGCAGACACATTGAAGGCAACAATCAGCAACTTCAATACATATGCAGCACAGGGAAATGATGAGCAGTTCGGACGTGCTGCAGAATATATGACAGCATTTACAGGTTCTGCATACTATGCTTTCCCAGTTAAGAGTGAAATTCTGAATACACAGGGCGGACCAAGAAGAAATGAGAATGCTGAAATCTTAGATACAGAAGGCAATCCTATTCCTCATCTGTATTCAGCAGGAGAAATGGGCGGCATCACGGCAGAGATGTATCAGGGCGGAACAAACCTGGCAGAATGTGTTATCTTTGGACAGATTGCTGGCAAGAATGCAGCAAAAGAAAAAGATGCACTGCCTGCATATACATTGGACGCAAAGGTTGAATCAACTCCGACAAAGCTCGGTGAAGTGACGGATGTTGCTGCAGCAGAATTCGAGACTGCAGACAACCAGTATCTTGGAACCGGTGCTGGCATGGGCGGAGACGTTGTAGTCCGCGTTACTATGGATGGTGACAAGATTGCAAATGTTGAAATCATGAAGCAGGCAGAAACAGCAGGAACTGCTGATCCGGCTCTTGAGACTATTCCGCAGGCAATCGTTGATGCAAATTCAACAGATGTTGATACAGTGTCAGGTGCAACAGTTACTTCCAAAGCAATTATCGAAGCTGTGAACGATGCACTAAGCAAAGTGAAGTAAGAAACGCATAAGATTCGTACAGAATGGATCTCACAGGTGAATGATTGCCTGAGAGATCCATTTTTTCATGGAAAGCTGCTAACTTCTGCCTATATAAATAATGCATCACAGTCCAAATTCCACTTATCAGTACGCCTCGAGAAAATTTACAAATGTGCTTAAAAATAGTAATATAAAAGCACGTTAGTTAACTATATGGTTGAGGAGGTGCTCTGTATGAACTCGGTTTGGGAGGTTGTCTTGAAGCTGGCAAGTGAAAATGATGGTGTAATTACAACGAAACAGATTGAAGCGGCTGGCGTCAGCAGAGCAGCACTCAAACGTTATGTAGAAAATGGGTTGCTAAGTCGTGAATTCAGAGGCTGCTATCGTCTTGCTTCAAAGGATACAGATGAATATGCATTGCTGCAGATGCGCAGCAGGAAACTTATTTATTCCTATGGAACTGCTCTGTATTTCTGGGGGCTTTCAGACAGAGTACCGCATATCCTAGATGTAACCGTATCACAAGGAACAAATATAGCACGTCTGAAAGGCGATACACAGAACCTGAGAGTACACTATGCTGCAAAAGAACTATATGAGATTGGCATAACAAACAGTACTTCACCGCAAGGTAGGAGCATTGTTCTATATGATCAAGAACGCTGCATCTGTGATTTAGTCGCTTCTAAAAAGAAGGTAGATGCACAATTATATGCGGATGCACTGCGAGAATATTTCAAAGATAAACCTGATACTAGGAAACTGCTGAAGTACAGTAAAAAACTAGGAGTAGAAGAACAGATACGCACATATATGGAGGTTTTACTCTAAAAGAAACAAATCGCACAAGGAAGCAACAAAACATTTGCATATATAGAATGCAGAAGGAGGAAATAGGAGGCAGTTGGTTGCTGGCCGTCAGTACATCTTTCAAAAATAAACAAATATGCTTAATATACATAATATAATAAGCATAAAAGACAAATTT
>CALEMD010000176.1 GCA_937902945.1 uncultured Erysipelotrichaceae bacterium
ATAAGCATTATCTGATTCTTGATGGTGAGAAGATAGAAGCAGATATTGCCTACAGCAGCATCTACAAGACTGCACAGCATTCCGTGTATATCATAGATAACTATATTGGCTTGAAGAATGACTGTCCAAAGATTCCAATAACGTTTAAAGAGACCAATGGCAGATGCCATGATCGCTATATTGTCATTGATTATGGCTGTACGAATGAAGCAGTCTATCATTGCGGAGCATCATCAAAAGATGCGGGCAGAAAGATCACAGCAATTCTGAAAGCAGAGGATAGTGCAATGTATCACTCAGTCATTGATGAGCTTCTTATGAACAATTATCTGAATATTTAAATTCATTAATACAATGGACGCATTGAATGCAGACAGATTCAGCTTTTCTGCAATGCTGCCGGCGGCATATATACTTCTGTTATCTTTCATAATAGCCGTGGATCCTAACATTGAAGCTAAAAAGACAATAGCTAGAAAATTTGCATAGTATTATGTGTCAAAAAAAGATAGACCATCTGATATTCAGATCAGTCTATCTTTCATTCATTTATAATTCTTCCTGGTGTGTTGCATAGAGATATTCATCAATGGTATTGCCAACACGATCCTTGATCAGTTCTTCTGGTTTGTTTGCCAGCTTCCCTTCTCTTACTTTTGTATATTGGATCGGCATGAACTGACTCAGCAGATTCAGCGGAACACCATTGCTGAAGTTATTCAGCAGTGTGTGAATGGCTTTCTGTACCTCTTCGGTCGGTATGTAATAGCGGCATCTGTCACTGAAGGAGAACTTTCTCTTTAATGCAATCTCTGCTTCTGTGCCATGGTAGTGCTTCTGCCAGTATTTAGGATCCTGAAGCATTGCCTCTTCTAAGACTTCCATCAGATGACTCTGTTTATCAGGTGCATCACTGAAAGCTTCTTTCTCCGCAAAAGCCAGTGCAAATAATGCTTCTCTCATGGAGAAAGTAAGTCCTGGACCAACTTTCAGAATGCCAACTCCATCTTCTACCAGTTCTCTGAGTTTGATCTTTGTCTGATAGTCCGTGGAATGTCCTTCAAATACAAGATTCGGATACTGCTTGATAGATGCCATCAAGTCCTTTGCTTTCTCACGGTTATATTCTGTACATCCAGCATCTTTTTCTTCGACACCCGGCTGTACAACGACTGCTATGACATGTTTCCATGCTTCTGAAAGCCCCTTGTTATCAAAAGCCTTTTCAAAAGCTTTGACTGTTGCCTGAAAATCTTCTTTCTTTGTAACCTGTACACCGATATCCTTAGCGTCCTGTGAACCGCCTGGAATTGGAACTTCGCTGCCGACAATATATACCGGATGCAGTGCATTCGGATTCTTCTTCAGCAGTTCCTTATATGTTTCTTCTGCCACAGATGCCAATTCTGCTCCGCGTCTTGAGATCGTTTCATCACTCAGACGAGCATCAGGATCATCACTTGCCACTTTCATGGAGGTATCAATATGGATCTTTGTAAAGCCGGCTGCCACATACTGACGGATCAGTTCACGTGACATCTCCATAGCTGAATCTTCAGGATTTGATGCAAATGTCAATGGACCTAGGTGATCTCCGCCTAGAATAACACGGTCCATAGATATACCGACTTTCTTTGCTAGTCCTTCAACAAATACGACAAAGTCTGCAGGTTTCATACCCGTATAGCCGCCATTCTGGTCTACCTGGTTGGCGGTTGCTTCTATCAAGGCTACTGAGTTGGTTTCTTTTGCTTTCTGCAATACAGCTTCAAGTACAAAATCGTTGGCAGTGCAGGCTGAATAGATGCCTACCGGTTTTCCTGCTTTCTGCATTTCAATTATCTTCAGTAATGGATGCATATTCTTCTCCTTCTGAAAGAGCCCATATTGCAGGGCTCCTCATTTTTATATTCCGTCGGTTGCTTCTTCCTGCTGACGCTCTGCAAATGCATATCGCATAACCTGATCTTTACCTGTTGTGATAGCCATATTGCACAGACTGTCCATTTCTTCAATAAACGTTCTAGCTGTCGCAATCTCAAGAATCATGCCTAGATTGCTGCCGGACATCACTTCGATATTCTCCGGTCTGCTCATCTTGATTTCAACTGCTGTCTTGAATGGTGAACCGCCAACTAGATCGCTGAAGACGATGACTCCTTCACAATCCTTCATGGAATCAATTGCATCATTCAGATTCTTTGCCAGATTCTCGGTGCTGTCTCCTTCCGGAAAATCCACTGCTTTAAAATGCTCTGGTGTTCCGGCGATCAGCTTCACACTGCTCATCATCCCTGTTGCGAAGTTTCCGTGACCTGTAAGAATTATTCCTATCATGTGTTTTCCTCCTATCGGGTATATGGATGGATAATGACACCCTTGACTACACGGTTGACTTCACCTGTCGGGCATGGATTATCCGGTGTGATATTCAGTGAAAGAGATTTAGCAATTGCAATAATCTGTGCAACTAGAATATAATCCAATCCTAAGAAGATATTGTCTGAAACTGTCTCATCATTGAATGATACAAAGTAATCAGTCATATTGGCAATCTCTTCATCATAGGATGCAGATACAGCTAGAATTCTGTTTCCTTTTCTCTGTGCACTCATTTCCTTAATAATGTCATATTCATACTGGCGGCTGTATGCATTGTTGCTCATATAGACAACAGTCAGTGTTGAATCATCAATGATTGACTTAGGTCCATGTCTGAATCCCATTGGTGTATCATACATGGTTACAACTTTTCCGGCTGTCAGTTCAAGCATCTTCAATGCAGATTCCTGTGCTGTGCCCTTCAGTGTGTTTGCGCCAAGATAAACAATTCTCTTGAAATCATAATCATGAACGAGATTGAACAGATTGGTGTAATCATCGCTGACCATCTTCTCTGCAGAAGCAATCACCGGTTCAAGTTCCTTCTTCATTTCGTCCAGTCTATCCAGATTGAAGCAGAGCAGACATGCTAGATACATGTTGGAATAGCTTGAAGTCATTGCGAAGCTCTGGTCATTTGTTTCATCTGTCAGATCAATTGCAAAGTAGTTGTGATGTGTTTCTGCCAGTTTTGACAGAGCACCATTCTTATTGCATGTAATAAACAGATGATGAATATGTTCGCACTGTTCATTGGCAACTTCAACACTTGCGACAGATTCAGGTGAATTTCCTGAACGGGCAAAGTTGATCAGAAGCGTAGGCTTTGTCTTTGACAGATAGTTAGCAGGCGTAGCTACTAAGTCTGTTGTGCCATATGATTTTACCTTGTAGTCAAGGCGTTTGCCAAGATAGGAATACAATGCATTTCCTACAAACTCCGATGTTCCGGCACCTGTCAGAATAATGTCAAAGTCTGGTTCGTCTGTTGTCTTCTTGATAAATGCATCTATCTGATCCTTCATTGCTTCTATCTGGCCAATTGTCTTCTTCCATGTGTTTGGCTGCTGATGAATTTCTGTGGCGGTAAATGTGCAGTGCTTTGTTTCCATTGCTGCTGAATCCATTCCGAATACTGTCATTTTTAATATCCTCCATTCTTCTTTTGTCAATTGAATTGTATACTTTTTGGTATGTCCACTCAATATCACAGACGAAATGTACAAACGCTTAGTGTAAAAAGGTAACTGAACGGAACCGTTTTCACGGTAAAATGGTAATGGACATTATTTCCGATTATAATAGACAAATAAGGAGTTTGATTATGTACAGTAATGATGATGCACCACTGAATGGAATGAACATCTACCGCAATAAAAAAGGGCAGGTAATATACTATGACCGTTTCCGCAAAAACGGCTATATTATTTCACCTGAAAAAGAAAAACAGTATCGTATTTATTCCAACCGCCTGCTGTTTGCAGTTCTTGCGGTTATCCTGATCGGCAATTTCTTCTTAAGCTGGAGAAACAGTTTCTTTGTTGGCGTGATTCTTTATATTCTCCTGGAAGTGATTTTCCGCTTCCGCTATCTGCCTTCATGCACAACAGTTCCTGGTTTCGTACCTGAGAAAAGAGAAAGCCTTGTACTGCAGCTTTCAAGAATCCCGCGCAATAAAATCATTACAAAGATTCTTCTGTTCATCGCCCTTGGCGTCCTTCTGATTCTGAATGCAGCTGAACAGAACTATACGGACTGGGGCCTGTGGCTCTCCTATGGATTCAGCGTTGCATCATTCTTTATGTCTGCTTTGAATGTCGCTGCATTGCTTCGCTCGAATAAGGAGAAATAGACATGAATGCATGGGGATGTGTCATTATCATTGTCGTTTCGGTCTGTATCTTTGCCGGCTTGAGCATCTACAGAAACAAGCTCATGAAGAAACTGTCCAAGCTTCTATATGTAGATAATAAGCCGCAGGAATTTCTTGACCAGATCAATGGTATATGGGGAAAAATATTCTTCTCAAAATCAATCCGTCAGTTTCAATCTTTGGATGCATACATACTTCTGCAGGATTATGATCACGCTGAGCAGCTGATGCATGATCTCGAAGGACAGAAACTCTCCTACGGATCAAAGATCAATCTTTATGAAAAGGAAACACAGTACTTCATACAGAATGGCAAATATGAAGAAGGAAGAAAAGCAAACTCAACTCTTCAGGAATTAGGCAGACAGATATCTGATCCGCGTATGGACAGCATTCTCGATGAATGCGGAACTTTGGTTAAGGTATATGCAGACAGAGACGGATCACAGGCACATCATCTTGTAGAAAAAGGTGATGCTGTAGAACAGAAATCAATGAAAGGCCTCTATTACTATCAGGCTGCTAAATGCTACTGGTACCAGAAAGATAAGGCCAATACAGATAAGTATCTTAAGAAAGCACAGCTGAATCTGTGCGGATCTGAAACCTGGGATAAGCACCTTGAAAAGTGCATGCGTGATTATTCCGCATTGGATGAGCGCTGATTCAAAACTTTACTTCTAACCCTTCCGCGGAAGGGTTTTTTCTTGACTGAACCAACACACAGAACTAATATGGAAATGGTTTTCATTTTCATAAAGGAGCAGCTATGAAACAGAGAAATGCATATCAGACCAAGCAGACCGCTGAAATACTGCAATATCTTGAGTCTATTCCGAATAAGCACGTAACCGTGTCAGAGATCTGCACGGCATTAAAAGATAAGGATATATCCATCGGAACCACAACTGTATACAGACATCTGGAAAAGCTGGCAGCAGATGGTTTGGTAACTCGGTATGTTGTCAATGGTTCCAGCAGCGCATATTTTGAATACACGCATCCATCGGTTAATTCCTATTATCATTTTCAATGTGAGAAATGCCATCGGCTGATGCATATACCAGCCAGTTCAGTCAATTCTGACGGCAGTGGATTCAGCATTGATCCGATGAAGACCGTTCTATACGGCATATGCGATGACTGCGCAAAAAAGGAAGGGAAGAAATGATCAGACGTAAATTCTTTCTTCTTGCCTGTACTGCGAGTCTTCTGCTTTGCGGATGCAGCACCGCTTCGTTAAAAGACGACAGCCGGCTGAAGCTGACTGTCACAATCTTTCCGATTTATGACTGGGTAAAAGAAATCATGGGTTCTGCCTTTGAGGACGCAGATGTCACCCTGCTTCTTGACAGCGGAGTAGATATGCACAGCTACCAGCCTTCTGCCGCTGATATTGTGACCATTTCTGAAAGTGATCTATTCGTTTATGTCGGCGGAGAATCAGACTTCTGGGCAGAAGAAGCCATAGAACAGAACCCTAATGAAGATATGACTTCGGTATCTTTGCTGAATATACTTGGAGATGCTGCTTTAGATGAAACGGAACCCGATGGCAGTGTATCTGAGGGAACAGCAGTCAAAGATGAGCACGTCTGGCTTTCCATACAGAACGCAATATTATTCTGCAATTCTATTGCCGATCAGCTGTGTACGCTTGATCCTCAGAATGCAGATATATATAAGAACAATCTGAGTGTATATATCGAGAAACTGAAAGCCATGGACAGCCGCTACGCAGAAGCCATTGATTCTGCATCTGTTAAGACACTTGTATTCGCAGATCGATTTCCCTTCCGATATCTTGCGGATGAATATGGTTTGACCTGCTATGCTGCATTCCAAGGCTGTTCTTCAGAAACCCAGGCAAGTTTCAAAACCGTACAATTCCTATCACAGAAAGTAGATGAGTACAATCTGCATGCGATCATGACAATCGATAAATCCGATAAGAAGCTTGCTGAAACAGTTGCCTCTGAAACAGAAGCTGAGAATCAGACAATACTGACCCTTGATTCTATGCAGTCTATCAGCAGCAATGATATTTCAAACGGTGTCACATACCTGTCAATTCTAGATTCAAATCTGCAGGTACTGATTCAGGCATTGCAATAGGAGATTGACACATGTCATATATAACTTGTAAAGATCTGACCCTTGGATATCAGGGAAAAGTGATTGTCCGCAATCTGAATTTCACAGTGGATGCAGGAGATTATCTGTATATCGTCGGTGAAAACGGTTCTGGAAAAACTTCCTTGATAAAGACAATTCTGCATCTGCAGCCGGCCATCAGCGGCACCATACAATTCAGTGATGGATTGAAGCCGAATGATATCGGATATCTTCCTCAGCAGACAACATCGCAGAAAGACTTTCCTGCATCTGTCAGAGAAATCGTTCTGTCGGGCTGTCTAGGCAGGGAAGGATTCCATCCTTTCTATACCGCAAAGATGAAAGCATCTGCACAGAAAGCGATGGAACGCACAGAAATATCCAATCTTGCCGACAGACGCTTCAGCACACTTTCCGGAGGACAGCAGCAGCGGGTTCTGCTATCTAGAGCACTGTGTGCTGCCAGCCGCATGCTTCTGCTTGATGAACCGGCCGCCAGCCTAGACCCGGATGCTTCAGCATCCATGTATCAGCTGATAAACACGCTGAACACAGAAGACGGGCTGACAGTTATCATGATTTCACATGATATTCATGCCGCCGCCAAGTATGCACATCATATCCTGCATATTTCGGAAACATGCACATTTAATGATCGCGATGCATATCTCAGAAGTCCGGAAGGACAGCATTATCTATCCATGGAAGGAGGCATGCACGATGGCAGAAATATGGACTGAACTGCTTCATTATCTTCAGTACCCCTTTGTTCAATATGCCTTGACTGTAGGTCTGCTGATTGCCTTATGTTCTTCTGTCCTTGGCGTCACGCTGGTTCTGAAGAGGTTTTCTTATATTGGTGATGGGCTGTCTCACGTTGCTTTCGGAGCACTTGCTGTATCGGCAGTTCTTGGCATCACCGATAATACTGTATTCATTTTGATTGTCACAATCATATGTGCCATTCTACTTCTTAAAACAGGTCAGAATACCCATATTCAAGGTGATGCCATGCTGGCAATGCTTTCCGTCAGTGCACTGGCTATCGGCTATCTATTCATGAATATCTTTCATGTTTCATCCAATATAGCCGGCGATGTATGCACCACTCTATTCGGATCCACATCTATCCTTACTCTTACTTCTGCCGACGTACAGCTATGCATTATCCTGGCTGTAATTGTTATTCTTGTTTATGCTGTATTCTACAATCAGATCTTCGCAATTACTTTTGATGAAGACTTTGCCAAGGCGAGCGGTGTTCACACAGACAGATACAATACGCTTCTTGCCATACTGATTGGAGTCATTATTGTACTGGCTATGAAACTGGTAGGTTCGCTGCTTATATCGGCATTGGTAATTTTTCCTGCTCTTTCGGCAATGCGGATCTGCAGGGACTACAAATCGGTTACTGTATTTGCGGCTGTCTTCTCTCTAGTATGCACTTTTGTGGGAATGCTGATATCCATTCTTGCGGCTACTCCTGTTGGTTCTACTATCGTTGCTGTAGATATTATCGGCTTCCTATTCTTTTATTTTCTTGGAAAATTGCAGACATCCAACTGATTCATTATCTTTTTAAGGATTCATGCGGTACAATTAAGCCGCTGAAAGAGAGGCTTCTAAATGAATCGTATCAGAATACTGGCAACATCAAACATAAACGGACAGATTGACTCACAGAATGAATGCAGCAATACCACTGAATATATGGGTCTTGCCAGATTAAAGCCTCTGGTTGATTCTCTGCGTGATGAAGATACTCTGCTTATAGACAATGGAGATTCACTCTATGGTTCCCCACTTGGTCTGTTTCATATGACTGTTCATCCAGAAGATATCAATCCTGTGTCTTTGGCAATGAAAGACATGCAGTATGACTACATCAACATCGGCAGTCATGATTTTGCATTCGGCAGAAAAGCACTGCAGAGACACCTTGATACTGTAGGAGCTGACTGCACTGCCAATAATATCCTGTATCGCGACGAGCCATACGGTGCAACCTACGCAATACGTGAAATCGGCGGATACAAAATTGCCATATTCTCTATTGTCTCTGTTCAGTCACAACTGCACATCAGAAAAGATATGCGCCGCGGTTTCAGATTCAGCGATCCGATTGCATCCGCAAAGAGAACCATTGAACTGCTTCGCACAATTGAAAAACCGGATTATATCATCTGCATGTACAGTTCCGGTTTGGAGAAGAACCCTTCTTCAAATATGCCTATCCAGTGTTCTACAGATGAGAATCAGGGTCTGCGCATACTGAATGAAGTACGTGGTATTGATGTGCTGATTGCGGCTTCTGAAGACGGCAGCTGCAGTACCAAGTATCATGATACCCTTGTCATCCAGGTTGCTTCTTCCGGTAAAGAACTCGCTTGTGTTGACATTCATACAGACAGCAGAACCATTGAGCCTCACATCTTAAAAGCTGACTGTGAACCCGATGCAGAAGTGTTTGAATCCTGGGATTCAGAATACTGCGAATATCAGAAGTGGCTGGATTCCCCTGTTGGAATGACAGATTCTGATCTCTTGAACCAGAATACTTACTCTGCAATGCCGGCATTGGCTGCGGCTATGAACAGTTTCCAGCAGTCTCTTACGCAGACAGATATCAGCTCAGTATCGATACCTGCTGATGCACCTGGCATGCATTCTGAAATCACCATGCGTGATCTAGCATGTCTATATCTAATGAACGATTGCGTATGCATTGTGGAACTGACTGGCCAGCTGCTTAGACAGTACATTGAGAAAACAGCAGAATTTCTGACTGTGCATGATGAAAGAATTACTGCCGTCCCTTCTGCACTGAATTGCAATGTGCGATCATTTGACTGGATCAGCGGCATTCAATATACAATCAATGTCGCAAATGACATCGGGCATCGTGTTTCTTCTTTGAAAAAAGACGGGCAGGACATTCAGGATTCTGATACGTTTACCTTATCTATTCCATATGCTAGATTATCCGGCAGTGATGGCTATCGCATTCTCAGAGATGCTAAGCTTCGCGGTATGACAGAAGCATCCTGTTTCAGCAATGCACTTACCTATATTCAAAAAGAAAAATGCATTCATGCCTCCGAAGATAATAATGTCCTAATAGAAAAGATATGAGCTCTGTGAGTTCATATCTTTTTAATTTCTTACTTATCTGAATCTTCTGGAAGATAGAATATCTGCTCTCCATCTTTAGAAAGCATATAGTTTCCTCTAGCATAGCTTTCCACATAATCCGGATCGCTTAGTTTTGCTTTTTCTGTTGTCAGGTAGGAATTCTCATCCTGTACATCCTGCAGTTTGGTCTGTACCTCCGCAAGCTGTTTCTTCAGCTGGATGGTAGTATATACTTCCTGTGCAACCATATATAGAAGATATGCAGAAAATCCTATCATTACAAGACATATCAGCTTGAGTATAGGAGTCATTGCTTTCTTCTTTTTCTTTTTAGTTATCTTCTTTGTTTCCGTCATATTCATCTGTCCTTTTATGTGTAACTGAAATATAGCATCCTAAGACACGGAATTCAACCCGCTTCATTTTCACTGTTCAGATTGGATTCGCTGATTACTTCATACATATCCGCCGCGTCTTTTTTCCTCTTTACATCTGCCGATGACAATACCCGTATCTTCATCTGCCTGTTTCCAAACGTGATTGTTACAATGTCTCCAGCATAAACTTCATGAGACGGCTTTACTATTCTGCCATTGATTTCAATACGCTGATTCAATGCCAGTTCTTTCGATATGGTTCTTCTCTTCAGTATTCTTGCGGTTTTAAGATATTTGTCAATTCTCATGCGGTTTCTTTGCCTCCCTGCTTCTGCTGATAATTTCAAGAACCATCGGCAGACTGTCTTTCATCTTTGGAAGAAGTACAATAATGCAGTTTCCTGTATATCTGATCTCTAGATCCTTGCTGATTGAATTGAATATTTCAAACAGTTTAATACCATCAATGCTGTCGCTGAATGACTCTGAGAATGTGATTTCACTGCGGCCTCTGATCTGCCGATATGATTTGATATCTTCATCATTCAAAGAAATTTCCAATCTCTTTTTATTGAAGAGATTCAAAACTTCTTTTGGCAGTTTTCCGTATTCATCTTCAATGCCATTCTGATATTCGTTCAGTTTATCATCAGTACCGATCTTTTCAATCTGTCTATACATATCAATCTTATCAAAATCATCCGGTGCGAATTTCTCGGGTATGTATCCGCTGCTGTCA
>CALEMD010000177.1 GCA_937902945.1 uncultured Erysipelotrichaceae bacterium
CATTCAATGTACAGGACAATATACTGCTTCCGCTGGTGCTGCAGGGGAGAGATCTGAAGGAAATGCAGTCAAGGATCAAGCCGCTGGCAGAAAGACTGGAAATCAATGACATACTGGACAAGTATCCATATGAGATTTCCGGAGGACAGAAGCAGAGAGCTGCTGTTGCAAGAGCTTTGATTACAGATCCGCAGCTGGTTCTAGCGGATGAACCTACAGGTGCTCTTGATTCTAGAGCCGGTGAACATATTCTGAAGATGTTTGAGGAAATCAATGCGGATGGACAGACGATCCTTATGGTGACGCACAGTCCTAAAGCTGCGAGTCATGCGTCCAGGGTTCTGTTCATCAAAGACGGCACTGTATTCCATCAGGTATACCGTGCCAATATGAGTGAAGATCAGCTCTATGAAAAGATTCAGAACACATTGACGATGATTGCTAGAGGAAGCGAGACACATGCGTAGCAAAGGCATGTACATGCGGCTGGCAGTACAGAATATCAAGGCGCATTATCGCACGTATGTACCGTATCTGTTAGCGTCAATCGGCATCGCAATGATGTTCTTCATGATCATGAATCTGGCAATGGATCCAGCCCTGACTATGAGCTCACTGGGAGCCATGATGGGCATGGGTGTTGGCATCATCGGCATCTTTTCATTTGTATTCATTCTGTATATCAACAGTTTTCTGATCAAGCAGAGAATGAGAGAGTTCGGCTTGTATAACATTCTGGGAATGGAAAAGAAGCATATTGCCAGAGTTATGCTGTATGAAACATTCATTACGTACGCAATTTCCATGGTTCTTGGTATCGGTCTAGGTGTGGTGTTTTCTAAGCTTATGCAGCTGCTGCTGCTGAGAATGATTCACTACAGCGGAAATCTGCAGCTGACATTCAGTGCGGAGGCAGTATTTACAACAATGATTCTTTTTGCGGCAGTTCAGCTGATTGCCTATGCTGGCACACTTGCAAAGATACAGCTGAGCAATCCAATAGATCTGCTGAAGTCATCTTCCAAAGCAGAATCAGCACCGAAGGTGAACTGGGTGCTGGCGTTGGCTGGTGTCATTCTGATTGGAATCGGCTACTGGATGGCAATTACAATTGAAAATCCAACGATGGCTTCATCACTGTTTCTGGTTGCGGCATTGTTTGTTATACTTGGCACCTATTGCATGTTTACAGCAGGTTCGGCGGCGATGCTGAAGATACTGCAGAAGAATAAAAAATATTATTATCGAAAAGAACACTTTATAAATGTTTCCGGTATGATGTACAGAATGAGACAGAATGCTAAGGGACTTGCGAGTATCTGCATTCTGTCCTGCATGGCAATTGTGACAATATCTGTTTCAATGGGGCTGTATGCAGGCAGTGAAGATATACTCAATATGACATTCCCGCAGGAAATACAGGTATCTGCATATGCATATACCGAAGATGCAGTAAAGACGGTAGATGAGTGCATTGCTTCTGTCACAGAAGGGAAGGCAGAAAATGTTACCAGATTTTCAAGCTTCTCAAAGTATTTTGTTCGCAATGCCGATGGATTTGCAGAACCAGCTGAAAATGACAATGTGGCTTTGCTGAAATTCTATGATATTGATGATTACAACCGCTTAGAGAACCAGAATATTGTATTGGCAGATAACGCAGTTCTTGTATATGATTCTGCAGGTTACAATGCTTCCGATATTACTGTTAATGGATATGCATTCCAAGTGCAGAATGGGCTGGCAGAACCTGCCGATAATCTGCATGACGAAATGTACGATAATTTTCCAAGCTTGGAATTTATTGAAATCTATGTGAATGATCTATTTCAGGCGGCAGAAGATATTAGGATCTCAAATGAGCAGTTTATCTACTATACGACTGGATTTGATCTTGATGGCACCAATGAAGAAAAGTCAGCTGTCACAGAACAGATCAGACAGGAACTGTTTGTTTCAGATGTAATGGATGGAACTGCTTACTGCAGACTTGATAAACAGCAGCAGTATTATGCGGATTTTGGCAGTATATTCTTTATCGGCATTTTCCTTGGCGCAATATTCCTGATGGCAACCGTTCTGATTATCTACTATAAGCAGGTGTCAGAAGGGTATGAGGATCGTGATCGCTATCGCATTCTGCAGCAGGTTGGCATGAGCAAAGCAGAAGTCAGAAAGACAATCAATTCACAGGTTCTGACGGTATTCTTCCTGCCTCTGATTGCAGCTATGGTGCATATTGCAGTCGCGTTTCCAATGCTGTCTAGAATGGTAAGAGTCTTTAGGCTGTACAATATAAAGCTGTTTATGCTGTGCGTGCTGTTTACAGTGGGTGTATTTGCATTGATCTATGCATTGATCTACTGGATCACTTCACGTACCTATCTGCATATTGTTGAACAGAAATCCATCAGCGAAGTCAGAGAATAATCTAAAAAGAGCAGCCGCTTCATCTGCGGCTGCTCAGTATATGTGCTTATTGGCAGTCAACCGGTTCATAGCCGGCATCCTGGACTGCCTTTTTCAATGCCTCATTGTCGACATCCTTGCTTAATGCAACTTCTGCGGTTCCGTCTTTCAGCGATACAGATGCTGAATCAACTCCTTCAACGGATTCCAATGCCTTTTTGACGTGCATTACACAGTGATCACACATCATTCCTTTGATTGTTACTGTCTTCTTCATTTTGCTTTTCTCCTTTTGACCTATTTCGGTCTTGCATGCAAATACTTCCTCTGGAATGGCGACCATTCCATCATTTGAGTCTTTATGAGAATCATATATTCTGAATAGATTCAGACGCAGGGCATTGCTGACAACACAGATGCTGGAAAGACTCATTGCCGCTGCGGCAAACATTGGATTCATAGTGATATGGAATATTGGAATCAACAGACCGGCCGCAACAGGAATCATGATGATATTGTAGAAGAATGCCCAGAATAGATTCTCATGAATATTGCGCAGAGTCTGTCTGGAAAGACGGATCAATGCCGGCACATCATTCAGGGACGACTTCATCAGTACAGCATCAGCGGCGTCCATTGCAACATCGGTTCCTGCTCCGATAGCAATGCCGGTATCAGCGGCAGTAAGAGCAGGGGCATCATTGATGCCATCGCCGATCATAGCTGTCTTTCCATACTTTGACAGCATGATGACAGCCTGTTCCTTGCCGCCGGGCAGTACGTCTGAGATGACGTGATCAATGCCTGCTGAAGCCGCAATGGCGGCGGCAGTCTTTGCATTGTCACCTGTAAGCATGACAACCTGAATGCCCATGTCTTTCAGCTGTCTGACAGCACTGCGGCTGTCTTCCTTGATTGGATCTGCTACAGCAATGATGCCTAGCAGTCTGCTGTCTTCTGCGAAGAACAGCGGTGTCTTTCCCTGGGACGCAAGATTCTGCGCGGTTTCTGCAAGTGCCTGCACTGCTATGTTTGAAGAAATCATCAGTGCTTCATTGCCGGCAATGAATGCATGACCATCTATAGAAGCGGTTATGCCATGCCCTGGCAGGGCCTTGAATCCTGTAACGGGAAGTGCCTTGAGAGACATGCTTTCGGCTTTGGCGTTGATAGCTTTAGAAAGCGGATGCTCACTGTTTTTTTCCAAGGCATATGCATATTCAAGCAGGGATTCCTCACTGATTCCTTCAGCACATTCTATATCTGTGACAGTGGGAATGCCGCTGGTAATGGTCCCGGTTTTATCGAGAATGGCAATTCTAGTCTTGCCGGCTGCTTCTAAAGAGGCAGCTGTCTTGAAGAGAATGCCGTTTTTTGCGCCAGCTCCGCTTCCTACCATGATGGCTACAGGAGTTGCTAGGCCTAAAGCGCAAGGACATGAGATGACAAGAACACTGATGGCTCTAGCTAGCGCATACCCGAAACCTGCGCCGGCAATCATCCACCCGGCAAGAACGGCAAGAGAAATCAGAATGACAGCCGGCACGAAGATGCCGGATACCTTGTCGGCAGTTTTGGCGATCGGTGCTTTAGAAGCAGACGCATCTTCAACCATTTTGATGATCTGGTTCAAGGATGTATCCGCACCGACCGCGGTTGCTCTGACTGTCAGAATGCCATTCTGGTTCAGCGTGGCACTGCGTACCGAATCATTGACTGCTTTATCAACAGGAAGACTTTCACCGGTCAAAGCGGATTCATTGATGGCACTGCTTCCTTCAATAACGATTCCGTCTACCGGTATGCTTTCGCCCGGCTTGACGATGAAGATGTCGTTCAGCTGTACATCATCTACGGGTATCTCAGTCTCAATGCCATCTTTCAGCACTCTCGCAGATGCTGGGGCTAGTTTCATAAGGCTCTTGATGGCATTGGCAGCCTTGCCTTTGCTGCGGGATTCTAGCATTTTTCCGACGGTGATCAATGTCAGTATCATGGCACTGGATTCAAAGTAGAGATCATGCAGATGATGAGCCGCCATTGTTGGATCAGTCAGCATCTGAAACAGAACGGCGGTACTGTACACAAATGCAGCTGCACTGCCCAATGCCACAAGCGTATCCATATTAGGAGCTTTGTGCATCAGACTCTTGAAGCCGCTGATGAAGAAATGCTGGTTGATGATCATTACAGCGGCAGTCATCAGCAGTTCGTACAATCCAATGACAAGAGGATTCTCGAAGGGGATAGGCCATTGCCACATGGTATAACCCATCGATACATACATCAGCGGCAGCAGCAGAATGACAGAGGCAATCAGTCTATGCTTCATCTGCTCTGTCTGCCTGTCAGCTGCTTCTTCTATCTCAAGGTCTGTTCTTGTGGTTTTGCTTTGGCCTAATGGGGAAGCATCATATCCGGCATCCTGTATTGCTTTGATGATATCTGCATCATTCGCACTGTCTGTTTTTACAGACAGTGTATTTGTCAGAAGGGAGACAGCTGCACTGTCTACGCCGGCTACGCCTGACGCAGCTTTTTCAACATGACTGCTGCAGGAGGCACAGGTCATGCCTGTGACTGCAAACTTCTTTTCCATATCTACTTGAGCCGGCGAATCAGATCCATGGTTTCATCCATGATTGTTTCGTTTCCTTCCATTACTTCTTCTTTGACACAGGTATTCATATGCTCCTGCAGAATGACATAGCCTAGATTCTGAAGAGCCTGCTCAACAGCGGCAATCTGAATGAGAATATCACCGCAGTAGCGGTTCTCATCGATCATCTTTCCAATACCGTTCAGCTGTCCGCTGAGACGGCTGATGCGGTTCTGCAGACTTTTTATTGTTTCCGGCTGACGCGGTGTATTCTTCATGCGGCAGCATTCTTTTTCTTCGCTCATATGTCTGTACCTCCGCATTCTTTATATACCCATAGGGGGTATTTATGCAAGGCGGATGCTCAAAGAAAAAGACGGCCGTCAGACCGTCTGAGTGAGATATATCAGTTGTAGCGTCTTACTTCTGTATAGGAAGCTCTAGCACTTGAACAGGAAGTAATCTGAGCAACTCCGTTGTAGTTGCCATTGATGCACTGCCCATCGCCTATATACATGATGACGTGATACGGATATGTACCATTTGCAGAATAGAAGGCTAATACATCTCCAATCTGCATCTCATCAATTGATACGAGTGAATAATTGCTTGACCAGAAATCCAATCCGGCTGCCGATAGACAGTTGGCAACGACGGTAGTGCAGGCGGCGGTGCTGCCAAGCTGCGCATATGCTGTATCTATTAGAACATTGCCAGTGCTTTCTGAACTTCCTGATGAATAAACGGAAGGCAGTGATCCTGAGATGGATGCACTCTGCGTGGATCTGCTTGAGACTGCTTTTCTTACATACAATGTGAAATCTGCACTTGATTCATTGCCGGCATGATCAGCCGCTGTATATTTCAGAGCATATTCTCCCGCTTTGTTCAAATCATATTCGCCTTCAATCTGAATCTGAAGCTGGGTTGAATCATACATGTCGAACGCATATGCACTGTCGGATAAGTCTGTGCTGTCATCACCGACTGCAACTTCAATCACTGCAGCATATACATCCAGCAATGGTGCTTCCTTATCATCGATTTTCTTGATGCTCTTTGTGTCATCTGTTTCTGCAAGCGTGTAGTTTATATACCGCGCCTGTGAATTAACATCAGCTGCCGGGGCAACTAGAATTTCAACATCTGATTCTGTTTTGTTTCCGGATGAGTCAGCAACAGCAATGTGTGCTTCATAGCGTCCCAATACGTCTGTATTGATACCGGAGATGACGGTAGTGAAGGTACTGTCGTAGTTGTCTTTGACGTGAATGCCCAATAGGCGGTCAGTATCCTGAATGACAGTGATAACTTCATCAAGAGTGACACTTGGTGCTGTCTTGTCTGTGAATACAAATGTACGATTGGAATTGGCGACAGCAGTATTTGTTTTCAAGTCAATCAGCTGTGTGCTGTATTCCTTTTCAAGTTCAGCATCCTTAAGGTTAATGATTTCTGTGCGATCTTTCAGCTGTATAGAATAATCAACGCCTTCTGTTCCCTGCGGATATTTTTCCGCGATCTGTGCAGAGTACAGGACATTCAATGCCTGTGACTGATATTCTACGTATGTCTGGGCTTCAACTTTCGTTATGCTGCTGACTGCGGCAATGATGCAGCAGACCAACAGGGATGTGAGTTTCTTCATGAGATTCTCCTCCTTTGATTGTTTGCCGTATTACAAACGTGTTTATGATACAGAAGTCATTAAAAAAAGGCAAATCAAATATAAACATCTGTTTATTAATAAACAGATGCATGCATGTACAAAAAATGCAATATGACGCATGAATAAACGATATGCATTACTTAGATGTATTGAAACATGCTCACAAAAAGTGAAAATATATTAATAAAAAGTGCAAACACGAAAAGACTTATTTATGCTTTTTGGACTGTGAGAAGAGGGGCTGAAAGATCCCTGCAGAAAGAAATGCATCAGCCGCTTTATGGGAATTGTTCAGTGCTTAAGTATGCTGACGATATAGAAGGATATAAGGTACTGACTCCACATGCGGGAATTTGACAGGTCAATATGAAAATTGCATGCAAGCTGCTCCATTCTATAGTGAAGGGTATTTCGGTGAATATGCAGAGATGCGGCCGCACTCTTGCCTGATCCTCCCTGCGTTATGTATGCGGCAATTGTTTTCAGATAATCGCTGCCATGGAGATCGTCATATTCCTGTACCTGCAGTATTTCCGGACTGCAGTAATCTGCAAGGCTTGAACGCGGCACCTGGTAGAGAAGGTCAAGAAGCTGAACATCCTTATAATCAATGATCATGTCATTTTCCTGCCGGTGTTCCAATGCAAACATGGCCTGTGCTTTATATGTGGCAGCCTGAAACATATCGCTGAAAACAGAGGAGTATGCAAGCGGCATATCAATGCGTTTCAGAAAGTCAGAGAGCTTTTTCTTTCTGTCATCATTCTGAGCAATAGAATGTTCATCTTCAAAGGCAATAGTCATGATTCCGTCAAATACAACAATGCAGCTGTCTGGAAAGAACTCCAGAAGCCGATGCTTAAGAGTGTCTTCTCCAGCATTGTAGGAAGGGTGGTGATGCACATTGATGCAGGCAATTCTTCGATTGTGCTCTTCTGCAAAACGGGTATCCTTCACAATTTCAAGATAATGAAGCCTATCTACATATTCATAATTGATCAGTGAAATCAGTATTTCCTCATTGGTACTGGATGATTTTTGAAATCTTCTGCGCACTGAAAGTTCCTTTGCCAGTATTTCTCTGACAAGATTGATGTCTTCTGTCGGAATGCTGTCCAGATTTCGATTCAGTTCGCCGATATTCAGATAGCCAACGAAATGATCCTGATAAATCAGTTTGTAGAATCTCCGCTGATATTTTGAAATCTGAGTTACTTTTATGCAGTCTTCCTTGCTTTTCTGATCACGCAGAAATTCCCAGTTGTTCAAGGCTGTTCCGAATTCCAATGTTATATAGCCGCGCTTGACAGCGTTCTGCCATGGAAAATCCGGGATAACAAGACTGTTGGAATAGGAAATAATAGCAAGCGACTGGGCAATGACCACCAAAGGACATTGAAGAAATTGGGCACAGGCATTTGTGATGGGTTCCAACTCATCATTGGCCAATACTGTATCTATAAGTTCTTCTTTTTTCATAAGACTGCTCCTTGTTCATCATGCACAATAAACTGTGTTTTTATTATACAACATAACTAGTGTAATAATTCACAAAGATGAATATACTGCAGGTGTATTAAAAAAGTGCTTATACAAAGCCGCTTTAGAAATGGAATCAATATAAGAAACCGTATATTGAACAGTGCTTTCATGCACAAAAAAGGAGAAAGAATTATGCAGACATGGGATTTTTCAGGAAAGACAGTTGTTATTACAGGAGCAGCACAGGGTATTGGCAAAGAGGTTGCAAAGGGTGTGGTCAATGGCGGCGGCCATGCCATTATTCTTGATCTGAATGAAGAAAAGGGCAAAGCTGCAGCAGCTGAACTTGGCAATGCAAGTTTCTATTCAGTGAACCTAGGCGATCATGAGAATATCCGTTCAACTATGAACAAAGTACTTGCTGAATTCAAGAGAGTAGACGTACTTGTCAATGTTGCCGGAATCATATCCACAAAAAAGTTTGAAGATATTGATGATGCTGAATGGGAAAAGGTGATTCGCATCAATCTGACGGGCACATATACAATGTGCAATGCTATCTATCCTTATTTCATCAAAATGGGCGGGGGAAGAATTGTCAATGTTTCCAGTGTCGCTGGAAAGATCGGCGGAGGACTTCTTGGGACAGCTGCTTATGCAACAAGCAAGGCAGGAGTGAATGGATTGACTAAAGCCATTGCAAAAGAGGGCGGCAGGTATCATATCAACTGCAATGCAGTATGCCCGTCATTTACGCATACACCAATGACAAAGTCACTGGCAGAAGATCAGGAAAAGAATGCAAAGGTTATTGCCATGATACCGCTTGGCAGACCTGCAGAACCATACGAACCAGCACAGATGATACTGTTCTTTGCAAGCGATGCTGCCAGCTTTGTAAACGGTGAAATCGGTGACTGCGACGGCGGCATCGTCATGGACTGATATGAAGCATATCCATTACAGACGCTTTCCGGGAGATACAATCGTCGTCCCAATGGTCATCGGAGTCATACTGAATTCGCTGGTTCCATCCTTCCTTGAAATTGGAAGCTTCTGGACTTCGATTGTGCATGGCACCGGGGCTCTCGTCGGCATCTTCCTGTTCTTTCTAGGCGCCAGCATGAACATTCATTCAGCTGGACTTGCTGTAAAAAAAGGTTCAATCATTATCATTACAAAAATAGCATTGTCGATACTGCTTGGCTTTGCTGTTGCATTCCTGTTTCATGATTCTTTCCTTGGCCTGAGTTCTCTTGCTATAATCGGAGGAATTTCAGTTGCCAATAATGCTCTGTATTCAGGAATTGTAGCAACTATGGGTGATGATTCAGATAAAGGAGCAGTTGGCATTACTTCCTTAAGTGTTGGACCAACTGTAACCATGATTGCCTTAAGTACTGCTGGGCTGGCCAGTGTTTCCGTTTCTGCGATCATCGGTTCCATTCTGCCATTGGTTCTTGGTATAGCAATCGGTGCTCTGTTTCCGGAACTCAAGAAAATACTGAGTGCAGGTGTTACACCGTCAATCATAGTAGTTGGCTTTGCACTTGGTGCCAATATGAGCTTTGCGCAGCTGTTTGCCGGCGGCATCTCAGGTATTCTGCTGGGTGTGATTACAACTCTAGTGATTGGATCGGTGACAGTCCTCATGGAAAAACTATTCTGCCGTGATGGCATTGCCGCAGCAGCTATTTCAAGCACTGCAGCTTCCGCAGTGGCAAATCCGCAGGCACTGGCAGATGTTGATGCAAGATACGCAGCAATCTGCCCAATAGCAACTGCACAGATTGCCGCAAGCGTTATAGTTACATCATTTCTAACACCATGGTTTGCGGCTGAAATAGCTAAGAGACAGAAACACAGCCGCAAAGCAGAGGAAGAACCGACCGAAGCATGATTGATATTGAACATTCTGCGCACTTATTGGCAGGGTGTTTTTTTTGGAAAAGATACATTTTCGTCCTGGTTGTTTTTGGAATAGCTGCTATGATTAATTCAATGATAACTAAAGGACTGTATGAACAGATTATCAGCAGAAAACTGGATCAGGAACTTAATGATGCAAACCAGTCTTTTTCGGCACATAAAATTGATGATGAAGAAGCTTCAAAAGTTTTAGCACAATATGTCGGCGAAGTCGTTGAGAAAGCTCTATATCAGCTGAAAGATGAGGGGTGCTCGCTTAATGACCAGGTGAAGTTTGTCAATCAGCTTGTTGCGGAAATATCACATGAAACCGCAGATCCTGAATATGATGCTATGGCTGTTGCGGAGAAGGCAGAGGAACTGCTAGCAGTGATGGATCGTAAAGATGGTATACAGGCAATAGACAGTAAGAAAGAAATGGTACGTCCGGAAACATCCATTGCAACGAGCAGTCTATTTACAGGAGCTGTACATGAACCACAGATGTATACGGAACTTAAAAAAGAAATAGACTGCTCGTTGCAAAGGATG